>JBDTFL010000110.1:0-6806 GCA_039937955.1 Polyangiaceae bacterium
AGCGCGCTTCGTTTGCGCGGCGATTCAGCCTGCCGAAGTGAACAAGGTTATCGTCGACGAAGCCGAAGGCCGAATGGAATTGGTCGTTCCGGACGAGAAGCTCTCGCTCGCGATCGGTCGCAAAGGCCAGAACGTTCGTCTCGCTGCTCAGCTCACCGGCTGGAAGCTCGACATCATCAGCGAGTCGAAATTCAAGCAGATGGAAGAAGAGGCGATCTCCGCTCTTCAACAAATCGACGGAGTCAGCGACGCGATCGCGCGCAGCATGTATCGCCTCGGATTCCGCGCTTTGGAAGAGGTCGCAGAGGCTTCCCAAGAAGAGCTCACGGCGATTCCGGGCGTCGGCGAAGGCGCAAGCACCATCAAGGCGAAGGCCGAATCGACGATGGAGCGTTTGCGCCAAGAGCGCATCGCGACGGCGTCGAATCGCGTCGAGCCGCTCACCGAACGCGAACGCCTCTTGTTCGTGCGCGGTTTGGGCGATCGCACTGCGCAGCTCCTCGAAGAAGCCGGTTACAAAACCGTCGAGGACGTGAACCGCGAGGACGAAGACAAGCTCGCCATCAAAACGGGTCTCGGCATCAAGAAGGCGCGCGCCATCAAAGTCGGCGCAGAGCACTTCCTCACGCAAGAAGCCCGCGTCATCGACTCCGCTCGTAAAGATGCAGCCGTTCGCATCGCCAAAGAGCGCGCTGCAGCGAGCCCGGAAGCCTGACCGACAAGTTGAAAGACCCTGACGCAGAAAACATGAACACCGAAGAAGCAATCACCAACGAAAACGAGCGCGACCCCAATCGCGACTCAGGGCGCGAGCCCAAAAACGCACGAACATGCGTCGGGTGCGGAGCCAAAGATGCTCCGAACGCGCTCGTGCGTTTGGTGTTCGCTGATCCTGGGGTCGTCGTGGATGCGTCCGGAAAAGCGTCGCGCGATTTCGGCGGGCGCGGCGCTCATGTTCATCCGCGTAAGGTGTGCGTGCAAATGGCCTGTAAAAATGGCCTTTCGCGCGCTTTCAAAGCCACGGTGAAAGCGAACGCCGACGACCTCGCGAAAGAGATCGCGGGCGCATTCGATCGCCGCATCGAGGGTCTCATCACCTCGGCACGCGGCGCCGGCGCGCTCATCATCGGCTCGGACAAAGGTCTCGCTGCGCTTCGCAACGGCGCGCCGCTCGCGATCATCGCATGCGACGCCGGATCGATTGCTCAGAAAGACGAAGTCGTCGCCGCCATCGCCGAAGGTCGCGCGATCGCTTGGCGAGACAAAAATGGCCTCGGAGGCATCGTCGACCGGCAGGACGTCGCGATGTTCGTCGTCGAAAATTCAGGAATCGCCCGCGCGATTCGAGAAGCAGCAGGCGCAGTCGCATCGCTCGGCGCAGACGAGAGAAACGGTTCGGAGGTTCGATGAGCAGCAAAGTTCGCGTTTACGAAGTGGCCAAGCAACTGAGCCTCGACCCTAAAGCGGTCGTCGCTTTGTTTCAGGCAGTCGGCATCAACGATGTCCGAAACCACATGTCCTCGGTCGAGCCCGAGCAAGTCGAGCGTGTCAAACGACATCTCGAAAAGCAGCGGACGCACGACGTCGTCGAGGAGCGTGTCCGCAACGACGGCCGCGTCATCAAGCGACGTGCGATCGCGAAGCCAGCTGGAAGCGGCGGAGGCCCCGAGTCTTCCGCGCGTATCCCCACGCCGCCCGCCAGCTCTCGTCATGATTTGAGCGCCATCGCTGCGGAGCAGCCCGAGCAAAATGGAAATGGGCACGTCGCTCATCTCGATCGCGACTCGGCTCCCGCTGCGCCCGCGTCGATGAAAAATGTCGAAGCCGCCATTCCCGCGCCGCCGCCGTCTCGTACGTCGACGCGTGAGCTTGCCGCTGCTCGCGAAGAACGAAAGAGCGCACGCAACATCGCCGCTGCTGCAGCGTCGTCCCCTGCTCTCCCGTCCGTCCCCGCAGATCGCAAGAGCACGCGTTCGGTGATTCAAGAAGAAGCCCCGATCGCCGCTAAATCCTCGCCTCGAATGGCAGTGGAAGCTGCGGCCGAGCCCGCGCATGTCGAGCCCGCGGCCGCACACGTCGAAGCCGCTCCTGTCGAAGCGGCACGCCAAGCACCGTCCGAAGCGCCGGCTCGTCCGACGCAAGCACCGAAGACCGGTGTCGAATATTGGACCGGTCGTCCTGGTGTTCCGATGCCCACGCCCGCGAGCGCACAACGCACCGCGATCGGTGGTGGTGCAGCTGGCGCGATGGCGCGTCGTGTCCAATACGATCCGCGCGCAGGTGCAGGTCCGGCCGCACGTGGTCCGCAACGTCCGGGCATGATGCAGCAAGGTCGCCCGATGATGCGCGGCGGTCCGGGTGGCGCACGCGGCGGTATGTTCCGTGGTCAGCCGCTTCGTCGTCCGAGCGGCATCGTCTCCACCAAGGAGATGGGCGCGGACAAGAAGGTCATTCGTATCGAGGAGAACATCACGCTGCAGGTCATGGCTCAGAAGATGAGCCTGAAGTCGACCGAGCTCTTGATGAAGCTCATTTCGATGGGCATGACGGGCATCCACATCAACACGACGCTCGACGCCGACACCGCCAAGATTCTCGCGAGCGAGTTCGGTTGGGAAGTCGAAGACGTCGCCGTCTCCGAAGAGCAGCACCTCGCCGAAGCACGCGGTGAGGACACGAAAGAGACGAAAGAAACCAAAGCTGCCAAAGCGGCCAAGGCTGCGCTCGATCCTTCAGCTGCGCCTTCCACCGACGTCAAAGTCGACGAGGACATGGTCACGCGCCCGCCGGTCGTCACGGTCATGGGTCACGTCGACCACGGTAAAACAAGCCTTTTGGACAAGATCCGCAAGGCGAACATCGCGAGCGGTGAAGCCGGCGGCATCACGCAGCACATCGGCGCATACAAAGCGGTTACGCCCAACGGCGTTATCGTTTTCTTGGACACGCCGGGCCACGAAGCGTTCACGCAGATGCGTGCACGCGGCGCGAGCGGCGCAGACTTGGTCGTCCTCGTCGTTGCAGCAGACGACGGCGTCATGCCGCAAACCAAAGAAGCGATCAGCCACGCGAAGGCAGCGGGCGTTCCCATCATCGTCGCGGTCAACAAGATCGACAAACCGAGCGCCGAGCCCGAGCGCGTTCGTCGCGAATTGGTCGAGCTCGGACTGCAGCCTGAGGACTGGGGCGGCGACACGATCTTCGTGAACGTGTCAGCCACCACGGGTGAAGGCATCCCGCAGCTGCTCGAGATGATCGCGCTGCAAGCGGAGGTTTTGGATCTCAAAGCGAATCCGAAAAAGGCAGCGAGCGGTACGGTGCTCGAAGCTCTTCTCGATCGCGGTCGTGGTCCCGTCGCTCGAATCTTGGTTCAAGACGGCACGCTCAAAGTCGGCGACTTCGTTCTCGCAGGACAAGGCTTCGGCAAAGTCCGCGCGATGACGAACGAGCACGGCAAGCAACTGCACGAAGCACCGCCGTCCACGCCCGTCGAAATTTTGGGACTCAGTGATGTTCCGGGTGCTGGTGATCCGGTGCACGCCGTAAAAGACCCCAAAAAGGCGCAGGAAATCGCAGATTCTCGCAAAGGGAAAATGGCGAAGAGCCTCATTCCTGCGACTGCGAAGGTCTCGCTCGAAGAGCTCACCACGCGCATCGCCGACAGCGGCGTTCAAGAGCTTCGCCTCATCATCAAAGGCGACGTTCAAGGATCCGTCGAAGCCGTCGCCGACACGCTCGCCAAGCTCTCCACCGAAAAGGTGAAGCTCTCCATCGTTCACGCAGGCGTCGGTGCCATCACCGAAGGCGACGTGAACCTCGGCATCGCATCCAAAGCGCTCATCATCGGCTTCAACGTGCGCCCGGCCGGTAAAGCGAGCGCACTCGCCGAAGAGAACAAGATCGAGATTCGCCTCTACCAAATCATCTACCAAGCCATCGACGACGTCCGCAACGCGATGGAAGGTTTGCTCCCGGCCACGTTGGTCGAGAAGATGAACGGCAAAGCCGAGGTTCGTCAGGTCTTCAAGATCAAGGGCCAGATCGTCGCCGGCTCGTACATCATCGAAGGCATGTTCAAGCGCAACGGCAACGCGCGCGTCGTTCGCGAAGGCGTCGGCGTCGTGTTCACGGGCAAAGTTGCAGCGCTCAAACGGTTCAAGGATGACGTCAAGGACGTCGCAGAAGGTTTCGAGTGCGGTATCAGCCTCGAGGCGTTCACCGACCTCAAAGAAAAAGACATCATCGAGAACTACGACATCGAAGAGGTCAAACAGAAGCTCTGACAGATCTTCGAAGAACGAAAATGACCGAGATCAAAAGAGCCACACGCGTCGCAGAAGGCGTGCGGCAAGAGATTTCCATGCTGATCTCGCAGTCGTTGCGAGATCCGCGCGTGCGTGGTGCGGTGGTCTCTCGCGTCGAAATGACCGACGATTTACGGGAAGCGCGCGTTTACGTGCGTGCGCTCGAGGGCGCGGAAGACAAAGAAAAAAAGAAGGAGCTCGTCGAGGGGCTCACCCGCGCCGCCGGCATGTTACGACGTGAAATCGCAAAGGCGCTCAAGCTGCGCGTGGCGCCCGAGCTGAAATTTTTCTTCGACGAAGGCGACGACAAACGTACGCGCGTCGAATCTTTGCTCATGGAAATCGAGCACGACGCACGCACCCAAAAAAAATCGAAGGTCGAGTGACAAACCCTATCGTTGGACGATTACGTTTAGTGAATCACCCCGCTTCGTTTTTGCTTCGCGGCTTCGATGCCGAAGCGAAATACGAATTCTCCGCCGACTCACGCGTTCGAATCGGGCGCGGCGCCGACCTGGAAATTTCGATCACCAACAAAGACAACCGGTCGGTGCTCGGCGGTCACACGAGCTACATCATCGCCTCGACGGACGGCGCGTGGACGATCACGCATACCGGTCACGTCGGCAGGATGTCCGTCGACGACGAAGTCTTGGGAAAAGGCGCGACGCCGTTGCAAAATGGATCGCGCGTCGAGCTGCTCAATTGCGACAACCGGGACGTCGCGCTCGCGTTCACGTTCGAGCTCGACGCGTAGTGATCTAGACGCCTGCGCGTAGCTCGGCTTTTTGGACGCCTGCGCGTAGCTCGGCTTTGCCTATTTTTCTCGATTAGAACGCGTTCACAATGAGACGCCGACTCCGGCGCTAATTCCGACCTCACCGAGCGGAACGCCCTCGAAAAAAAGATCGAAACGCTTGCCGAGTGCGAGACCGAAGCCTGCGCCGACTTGAAAATGGTGGACGTCGGTGCCGGTCTCCCGTTGACCTTCATACGTCCAGCTCACCGGACCACCGAACGCTCGCACGACTGCGTACGGTGAAAACACGCGCGCGATGTTCCAACCGAGAACGCCGCCGGCGCGAAGATCGAATGCATCCAAGAGCGCGTGCGTGCCGTTGGGGCCGGTGCCCTCGATGCGTGTTTGCGAAGCGGAGAACGTGCCGCCGAGCGTGCCGAGCAAGAAGGGCCGCACGCCTTTCGCGTCGATGAAACGATACGAGCCGCCGACCACCAGCACGCCGCCGGGATAGATTTGAAATTTGCGTGCGGGGATGCCGTCGGCCGTGTGCACGAGCAGGTCGCCGCCGAGAATTGCGCCAGCGCCGACTTGAAGTGTGAGCTCGGGAAATGGTGAGGCGTCGAGGGTCGCCAAAACGCCGTGTCGCATTTCGTCGGGTCGCACGTTGTCGAAGCGAATGCCGGTCGACGTGTACGAGTAGCTCGCGCCCGCATGCCACTTGGAGCGAATTTCTTCTTCGTGCGCGTCGACGCTGCAGGCCGATAGTCCCGCGACGCCGCCAGTAGATGCACCACACGCAAACGTGTTTCGTGCGTTAAAAATAGAGGTGAACGCGATCGCGCCAAAAATCAGTCGAGAAAGCCGAGCTACGCGCAGGCGTCCAGTAGACCGAGCTACGCGCAGGCGTCCAATAGACCGAGCTACCCGCGGGCGTCGAGAATCCGTGATCATTCGTTCGCGAATCTTAGCATCCGAACTGGCTTGGCCGAAACGCTGGAGGCTGGTACACATTCGAACCCCGAAAAACCGGGTGTTGGTGCGGTAGCCAAGTGGTTAGGCATCGGTTTGCAAAACCGACATACGTGGGTTCAAATCCCATCCGCACCTCGAAGTCCAGCGACGCCCAAGAGCTTGCGGCGGTCCGCGAGCTCTTTCACTGTGCTCGTGTTTCAACGCGCCAACGACGAGAGCGCCGACGATTCTGCGACGCAGCGGCGCAAGTTTTTCGAGCTGAGCGGCTTCTCGAGAAGCGCGTTCGGTGTTCCAACGAGAAAACCGCGCGTTCGTTCGTTCAGCACGCCTCCGGTCATGAAGACGATGCGCGATTGCAGCTCGGGCGCGATCAAACGCAGGGCCTCATAGAGATCGATGCCGCTCATTTCGGGCATCATCAGATCGCAGAAAATGACGTCGAATCGCTCGCCCGCGCGGATCTCCTCCAGCGCACGGCGGGAGCTTACGTGCGTCATGACGTCGTGCTCCGCCAGCAGCGATTTCTGGACGGCGCGGCAGATGAGAGGCTCGTCGTCGATGACCAGGACGCGCTTGCGAAACTCCGACGGAACCAGCGGATAGCTGGCCTTCCTCTCGCGGCGGACTCGGGGCGGCGGAAGGATGACCCGAAAAAGCGCGCCTTTGCCGAGCTCGCTCACGACGTCGATATCGCCCTTCAAGGCGACCACGATGGAGCGACAGATCGAGAGGCCGAGGCCCGTTCCTGATCCGACCGCTTTCGTCGTGAAAAAAGGATCGAATATTTT
>JBDTFL010000111.1:0-10260 GCA_039937955.1 Polyangiaceae bacterium
ATGTTCGAAGACGCACGCGCGAAAATCGAAGCCGGCAAATTCGACGGCGACCCGAACCTCGCAGTCAAAGGCGTCATCGACGAGCTGGTTGCGGATTCATTCGGGTTGAAGCCCATGAACTGCCCCAGCCACTGCGTGATTTTCGGATCACGCAAACGCAGCTATCGCGACTTGCCCTGGCGCGTCGCGGATTTCGGAAGGTTGCATCGTTACGAGCGTGGCGGCGTCGTGCATGGTCTCGCGCGCGTGCGTTCGTTCTGCCAAGACGACGCTCATATTTTTTGCACGGTCGATCAGGTCGCGGGCGAAATCGAAACCTTCATGAAGATGTTTTACGAGGCGTACCAAACGTTCGGCTTCGGCAAGATCGACGTGAAGCTCGCCACGCGGCCGGACAAACGAATCGGCACCGACGAGTTTTGGGACATCGCCGAAAAAGCGCTGGCCGACGGCCTCACGAAAGCGAATTTGGCGTTCGAGATTTTGGAAGGGGAGGGGGCATTTTACGGCCCTAAAATCGAATTTCACGTGCAGGATGCACTCAAACGCAGCTGGCAGCTCGGCACGATGCAATATGATCCGAACCTGCCAGAACGCTTCGATCTCGAGTATACCGGCAGCGACGGATCCGCGCATCGCCCGGTCATGCTTCATCGCGCGGTGCTCGGATCGCTCGAACGATTCTTCTCCGTGTTCCTCGAGCACTGCGGCGGAAATTTTCCGGTCTGGATCGCTCCCGAGCAGGTCACGGTCGTCACCGTGCACGAGGATTTGAACGCATACGCCACCGACGTCGTCACACAATTGAAGGCGCGCGGAATTCGCGCGACCAGCGATCTCAGCAACGACAAGTTGGGCGCAAAAATCCGCAACGCTCGACTCTCGCGTGTTCCGTACATCGCAGTGGTCGGTCAAAAAGAGGCCGAAGCGAAATCGGTCGGCGTTCGCTCACGTGACGCCGGCGAGCTCGGCGCCATCGCGCTCGACGCGTTCATCGAAAAAGTCGTCGCTGAATCCAAGCCTGCGTCGCCTTCCGCGTCGTAAGCCGCACACCTCTATAAAGGAGGGCCATGGATTCGGACCCGAACCCGTACGCGCCGCCGCAAACCGGTAATGCGGCGTCGGGTGAGACGCGCGAGAAAAATCATTTCACGCACGACGAGCAGGCCGACCTTTTCGTCGCGACGCTCGCACCGATCTCACTCAAGGCAAACGTCTTCTCACTCGTGTTGGCGTCGGCGCTTACGCTTCTTTTTGCGGTGCGTTTGATGATCGCGCTCAATCAAACCGCAATTCCGATTTTTTTGGAGATCGCGCAAATCGCACTCGGGATCGGCGGCTTCGTCGTCGCTCGTTTCATTTTGCGCGGCAATAGCGTCGCGTGGGTCGCGGGGCTCGTCATCTGCCCGCTCTCCATCATCGCGTCGGGTTTCGCGCTCGTCACCGGATCACTCGGCGGAATTTTTTGTGGATTTTTGTCGGCCGCAAACATCGCGCTGTTGGCGGTGAACTGGCCCGTCATCAAGCGCATCGGTAACGCGCGCGCCCTGCTGCGCTCTGGCGGTATCGATCCTGCTTAGTGGCCCCTGAAAACCCAAAGAGGCCACTCATGAACGCGCAATACGCTGGTTTAGCCGCTGTCTTCTGTCTCGCCGTAGCAGGATGCAACACCACCACGCCGCAAAGCCAGCCGCAGTCGCCGACCGCTGGATTGACCCGGCCGGTCGATCCGCCCAAAAATCCGGACCTTGGTCACTACCAGAGTCGAACCGAAGTAGATGCACTCTACAACTTGTGGCTCGCGCCTTCGATCATGTCGGTTTGTGCGGGACCGTCCCCGTTCTTTTCGTACGACTCGTCGAAGCCCGACACTCAGTCGCAGCCAACGATGCAAAATCTCGTCGACTGCATGCGCACCGGGCCGCTGGTCGGAAAGACGATCGTGCTCATAGGCCGCACCGACCCACGCGGAAGCGAGGAGTACAACTTGAAGCTCGGTAAAGAGCGCGCCGAGCGCGTGAAGAAATATCTCGTCTCGAACGGCGCCGACCCGCAGCGCGTGGTCACCGATTCGATCGGAAAGCAGGACGCGCATGCAGATCCTGCTGACTGGCCCGCCGATCGTCGCGTCCAAATTACGTTAGCGACGCCCGGCGACACGCACACCGTGAGCGCCGCCGAGAAGCCCTGAGAGCTCGTGTTGGCTGCCGGATTTGGCAAAGGCGGGACCGCCCCGACCGAAAATTGGGGCGACACCACCAAAAATATGCCGAAAAACCATTAAAAACGCCTTCACGATCGCTTCGCCCGTTGACTCGACCGGCGGAGAGTGGCGATTATTCCTCGCTTCGCAATCGCAGGCCGGAAATGCCTGCAGAATACAACGTTTTCAGGAGGTCATTTTTCACCAATGGCAATGGGCCGTCCCCGCTTCGATCCGCGCCAACAGCAGCGTGGTTTTCAAATTCGAGTCAATCATCGCATCCGCGTTCCTGAGGTTCGCGTGATCGGCGCAGATGGCGACATGCTCGGCGTGCTTCAGACGCACGAAGCGATGCGCCTCGCGCAGGAACAGGGGCTCGACCTCGTCGAGGTGAATCCGAAAGCGGATCCACCGGTCTGCAAAATCCTCGATTTTGGAAAGTACAAATACGAGGAGAAGAAAAAAGCAGGCGAGGCCAAGCGAAAGCAGACCGTCGTCGAAATCAAAGAGATCAAGCTTCGTCCGAAGACCGACGACCACGATATCGATTTCAAGGTCCGCGCCGCTCGTCGCTTCTTGGAAGCGGGCCACAAGGTGAAATTCACCGTGCGCTTCCGCGGTCGCGAAATCACGCACCCGGAAAAAGCGCAGGAGCAGCTCACCTACGTCATCGCGCAAACCGAAGATCTCTCGAACATCGAGTCTCGCGCCATGATGGAAGCGCGCACGATGACAGTGCTCATCTCGCCGAAGCCGCAGATCATGCAGAAGGTCGCGCAGGCGAAAATCGCCGCAGAAAAAGCGCGTCAGCAGGCTGAAAAAGAGGGGCGCGTCATTCCGAGTGAGCCGAGCTTGCCGTCGATGAGCGATGTGAATGCCGACGCGGATCACGATGATGACGACGACGACGATGAAGAGTCGACGCAAGAAGCAGAGGCGTGACCCTGGACGCCTGCGCGTAGCGGCTTCTGGACGCCTGCGCGTAGCTCGGCTTGGGCTGGTAGCAGCAGCGTTGACGTTGTGCGGTGCGCTCGTTTCGGCGAGCGCGCACGCTTCGCTTACGCCGTCCGAGACGAATCTGGTCCGCGAATTTTACGTGACGGCAAAACCGAACGACGCAGCGCAGGTACGTGCGCTCGTGGCCCGTCCGGATTTGAGCGCGGAAGAGTCGGCGTCCGCTTTGTCGACGGCGGTCGGCTCGGTTGCGTTCACTCCGCAACGCGCCGCTTTTCTTCACGCGGTCGTTTTTGCAAGCGCGTCGCTGCCGTCGCGTTCGGTTCTCGCGCTCGCTACCACGCACGGTGTGCTGGCGCGCGCCAACGACGTCATCGCGAAATTCGAAGGCGATTTCGATGCGCACGCCGACGCCATGTCGGAGGTGCAGCGCATCTTCGTTTTCTTGGAGCAGGACATTGCATCGGCCGCCATTCGTCGCGGTGTGGGTGGTCCGCCCGAGAGCGGAATTTCACCGGCCACGTACGACGAATGCACAAAGGCCATCGCCGACGCGAGCGCGCTTCACCCGAAGTGGCTCAAGGTCGACACAAAGCTCTCACCGGCCGCAGAAAAAGTGCGCGCCCAGGAGCAGCTCGCGCTCTTCGACATGATGAACGAATCACCCACGTTTCGCGTGGACGCAGCCGACAAGCTCGGCCTCATTGGAGCTCGGCGAAATTTTTTCATGGATCTCGGCGTCCTAATTTTGGACGACGGCAAAGCCAGCGACGCACGCGTTGACGCTGCACGGGGCTTGTTTTTACGGCTTCCCGCAGCGCGCGCCGGAGTCGAGGCCGTGTACTTCGGCGACGCGAAACCCGGCTTGGTCGGTGGTGGCGCAAAAAAGAAAGAGCTCATCGCGGTGAAGAGCTCGCTCGATTCGTCGCCCACCGCGACAGCCACCAACCTGTTCCCCGACGATCTGCCGCAAAATTCGGTTCATGCGGGTGCGGGGACGATCGATCCGGCGCTCGCCGATCTCGCGCACGATCTGTCGCTCATTACCGTGCGTCGCGCTCTCGAGAATCGCGGAGATTTGGCGCTGCAAACCACGCGTGATGCTCGCGCGGCAATCGACGGAAAAATGCTGCTCGGAAAAGCGCTGACGCCAACACCAGTCTCACCGGCATCGCCATCGCCATCGCCGTCAGCCTCGTCAGCACCATTCGATGAAATCGCCGCGCTCGCTCAAGCCGTCGAGCTCGTAGCCGTCGACGCCCGCGCCGCTTTCGACGTCGCACGTGCGCGTCACAGCACCGGCCACAACGAGCCCGCTGCTTTGTTCAGCGACGCCGTCGGAATTCTCGCGGTCTATGCACCGCCAGCTCAAGTCGGATCTGGTCTCTCGCTCGCCGTCGGAAAATCCAAAGGCGACGGCACAACCGAAACCGTCATGGCCAACGACGTGCATCTGGCCCCGAGCGGCATTGCGACTGCGTTGATGATGGGCGGCGAAACACTGGTCGTCGCGCGCGAGGCCAACGGCGACGTCACGGGAATCTTCGTGACTGGCGGCAAGACGTCGGCCGTTCACCGGCCCAACTCGAAATAGAAATCCAAATAGCAAAAAAACGCGATTCGAGCCTTTTTTGGCCTGATTCGCGCGCGCGTGCGTGAATGCGCATGTGACATTTCATGCGAGCACAGCGCGGCTGATCGCGGCGACGTTCTTGATCGCGTTGTCGTCGTGCACGCTCGGCGATCAGGGGCCTGCGCTGCCGACGGTCGCCGTGCAGTCGTGGAACGAAGCTCCCGTAAGCACACCGCGAACGACGCGAAATGAAACTCTGCGCGTGATGATCGGCGGCGATCTATTGCCGCATCGACCGATGTTGTCGGAGCCGTCTCAGATTGCAGCGGCGCTCGCACCGCTGCGTTCGCTTTTTTCGAGCGTCGACGCGGTCGTCGCGAATTATGAAACGGCAACTGGAACGGTTTCGGACGGTGACAATCGACGGCTCGTTTATGGAGTCGAGCCCGGTTGGATGGATGCCGTGGCGGGCAGCGGCGTCACTGCCGTCACTCTCGCGAACAATCACGCGTGCGATCTCGGTCGCGCAGGCCTCGAAGGATCGATTCGTGCGGCGCAAGGATCGCTCACCGCGCTCGGTGCAGCGAGTGACGATCCGTGGAAGGCTCGCACGATCGCCGAGAAAAATGGGCATCGCGTGTGCGTAGTGGCGTGGACGACATTTCTGAACGACGCGCGATCCAGGTGCGAAAAAAGCGGTGAGGTCGCGGTGGCCGCTCTCGATCGAAAAGGGACCGAGCGCGCGGCGCAGGCCATTCGAGACGCACGCGCGAGCGGTTGCGACGCTACCATTGCGATTTTTCACGGTGGCATCGAATACGAGCCGCAGGTGTATCGCGTGCGCATGCAAGCCTTCGCGATCGCCGAAGCCGGTGCGGACGCCGTCGTCATTCATCATCCGCACGTGCCGTCGCCAGTGCGCGCGGTCGTGACGAGCGACGGTCGACGCGTTCCGATTTTCGAATCGGTCGGCAATCTCGTCTCGAATCAAGGAGAGTCGTGGCTCGAGAATTATCCGCCGACTCAAAAGGATCGCCGCATCGTTTATCTGAACGGAGCCACGCGCTCCGGTGTGCTCGCCGAGTTGGATTTCGAATTTTCGCAGCACGAGCCGACGGCGCGCGCGCAGATGTCGTGGGGCTATCACATGATCTGGAACGACAACGATCACATCATGGACAAAACCAGCAAGACGCCGCTCATCCAGGCGCGCCTCTTGAGCCTTCCCGAAGACGCGTCGCTCATCGCGAATTTGTCGCGCGACAAAGCCTTGCATGAGTTGCTTCATGGACCGTGTTGGTTGGAGGCGACAGGCACGAATTGCCGGTAAAACAAGCGTAAATCGAGTCTCGGTACGATGTAGGGAAGGTTCTGGGACTGCTGCCGTATACGGGCTCGTGCACTTCTCCTTTTCCTCCTCGACTGTGATCACGGTGGCGCTCTTGGCGGTTGGCATTGGCGGCTGCGCCAACGCTGACCAAACCGAAGATACGACTCCCGAGAAACCTGTTCACGTTTGGCCGGCCGCAAAAGATGGCGGTGTTGCGCATGATGCGGGGACCGGCGCAGATGCGGCCGTCGCCGGCTTCGCAGCATTTGAGGCCGACGGTGGCGCGAGCACCGGAACGGGAACGGGAACTGGAACTGGAACTGGAACGGGAACTGGAACTGGAACTGGGACAGGAACCAGCAGCAACGCGTGCGGCATTTGCGATCGCGCGTGGCAGTGCGACGCGGCCCTCGACAGCTGGGCGTCCGAAGGCACGACGGCCTGCGTGGATTCACGCACTGGCACCACGCTCAACTGCGACGGCACGATGTCGGGCGGCGGAACGTGGAGCGGCGACGCTGCGGAATTGATCCTCGCATTTCCGGATTTCAGCAGCACCTACGACGTGACGTGCACGCCTCCGTGATGATGACGATCAGCGCGCAGGCGTCCAGAGTTACAGCGCGCGGACGCCGCGGCGATACGCGACTTTGGCGAGCGTCTCGTCGACGATGTGATTGCGTGCGCGTGCGTCGCCTTCGGCGTCGGCCGTCAAAACCAAACGATGCGCGAGAACTGCGGGCGCCACGGCACGTATGTCGTCGGGCGTGACGTACGCACGACCACTCAAGAGCGCGAGCGCTTTTGCGGAAACGATCATCGCGAGCGTTGCGCGTGGGCTCGCGCCGAGCGCAACACGCTGATGCGTGCGCGTGAACGCCGTGATGCCGACGACGTAATCGTACAAATCGTCCTCGACGTGAATGCGCGTGGCGATCGCTTGCAGCGCAGTGACGTCGGTCGGTGACAAAACCGGCCGAACCACCGGCGTTTCAGTGCCGTACGTCTTCACCATTTGCGCTTCGTCGCGTGCTTGCGGATAACCCATCGCGACGCGAACCATGAAGCGATCGATCTGGGCTTCCGGCAGCGGATATGTGCCTTCGAGGTCGACCGGATTCTGCGTCGCCAAAACCAAAAACGGCGCGGGCAACTCGAAGCGATCGCCTTCGATCGTGACTTGGCGTTCTTGCATCGCCTCGAGCAGCGCGCTCTGTGTTTTGGCGGGCGCGCGATTGATCTCGTCTGCCAGAACGACGTTCGCGAAAATCGGACCCGCACGAAGCGTAAACGTGCCGTCTTTGGGCGACAAAACGTAGGTGCCCGTGATGTCCGCCGGCAACAGATCGGGCGTGAACTGAATGCGGCGCGCGTTGCAACCGAGCGCGACTGCAAACGCTTTCACGAGCGTCGTCTTTGCTACACCCGGAACACCCTCCAGCAGCACGTGCCCTCTTCCGAGAAGCGCGACGAGCATCAAGTCGAGTGCTTTTGGCGAGCCGATGTACGCCTTCGAGACCTCGCGACGCAGCTCTTCGATCCGCTCGCGAGCGGCAGCGATTTCGTTTCCGGCAACTGCGGATTGTGCGGCCGTCACATCGCCCCCTTGGAGCTCGCAGCTTTGCGCGCACTTTCGAGGAGCCCACGGATTGTCTTCGCTGTCACCACCACCTCACTGTCCTGAATCTTACCGAAGCCAGTCGCTTGTCGCGAGAGAACCATCGTCTCGATGTTCGCCATCCGGAGCAAGAGCGCCTTCAGCTCATTCACGTGCGATGGGTCGAGCAGGCCGGCGCTCGCGATTTTTGCAGCCAAAACGTCGTGTCCTGGAGTTTTGTCGAGCCCGAGCAAATTCGAAAATTCGTCCTCGAGCGCGCTTTTGAGCTCCAACATGGCCAGCGCGCGCGCCGTTTTCGGTGCGCTGAGGATGGCTGCGTGTCCGGCAACTCCGCCTTGCGCAATGAGCGGAATCGCGCGCGTGAAGCGCGGCGGCACCGGATCATGCGTGCGCGCTGCATTTCGCCAGACCCAAAGTCCGATTCCGAACGTCACGAGCGCGGCAGCGACGAGCGAGAACCACGAAGGAAATCCATTTTTGCGAAGGTCGTTCATGCCGTCGCGCAAGCCGCGAAATTTTTCCAAGAACGACCCGAAGGCGGGCTCTTCTCCGAAGCTTCCACTTTGATCGAAGGCGCCCGACAAAACGAAAACGTGACCTCCGCGCTTACCCCAAGTGTCGTCGTCGGCGGCGTAACGAATCAAACCCTTCGCAAACGCTTTATTTCCCGGGTAACGCAGCATCGAGTTGATCACGATCGATGGATCACCGACGACGAGCAGTCGTCCGTTCGAAACTTGTCCAGCCACCGCAATCAGAACGTCAGGGTCGCCGTTCGTTCCCACGATTTTCAAAACGGGTGACAAACCTGGATGCTTCAAACCCGTTGGATGATTCGTCACCACGCGATCGACGTCGCTCACCACCGCATGCAAACCGGCTGGTACCGCGATCGCGAGCTCGGAGTTGTGACGAAGCTCTTGTTGCGGATGCTGGGGCACGGCAATGCGTTCCAGATCGAAATGCTCGAGCAGCGCATCTCCGGTTCCGTAGTCGTCGAGCAAAATCACGCGACCGCCAGCGTGCATGAAGCGGGTGAGGCTCATGACGTCGAGCGTTTTTTCGGGATGCAGCAAAAACAGGCTGTCTTCCGGCGTCAGCGTCGAATAGTCGATGTGGTCGGTCGCGACGATTCGTGTGTCGCCGAGCTCTTCGCGAGCCATTCGCAAAAAATCAGAGCACCCCTCCCAGTCGGTTCCGAGCAAATCGAACGGAGCCGCAGCCGCAGAAACCACGCACAAAAGAAGCGCGATCGCGACCGCGAAGGGAAAAGCCAACCGGCGCATGGATCCAGCGAGCGTACACGCTTGACCGGCCTCGAGGGCGACCACATCTTGGTGGGCGTACGAGCCGTTCGGCCCCATTTTGGACGCCTTCGCCTAGCTCGGCTTTTTTGGATGCTTGCGCGGGCTCGGCTTTTTGGACGCCTTTCCAATCGCTTCTGTCGTTTTAGCGGGGTGCGTCAACTCCAAAGTCTTGACCTCACCCCCACCATTGCTAGATTTTTCATTGTTGGCGTCCAGATACTGAATCTGTTCTGCTGAATTGGCTTCGCAACGCTTCGTATATAGAAGGAGGACCCTTCGCCATGCTCCCCCCCTTCATCATCGAGCAGATCAGGAAACGAGAAACAGAAGAGCGTGCTCGCCGTCACGAGGAGCAGCCGCGTCTCGAGCTCCCGCTTCCGCCGCCGCGCTCGCCGAGTGATCGGCCAGAAGCGCCCGAGTCTCCGGAAGGGGATCGAGGCGTAATCATTCTCGAGCTGCTCTGACCCTGGGCGCCTCCGCGTAGCTCGGCTTTTTACCGAGCGATTGCGCGGTTGGCGCTTGACTCTTCGTCCCAGCTCCGGGCTCCGTTAAGTTTAGAAACCTCGGCTTTACAGGCAGGTTCGGGCTGACTACCCTCCGCCGCGATGTCGACTCGGCGCCACCTTGCCTTTACGGCGCTTTTGCTCGCCGCTTGCTACCAATCCGGTGACGGCGTCGCGCCGCCGCCCAACAGCTTTTACTATCCGGTAGGGCTAGCTGTATCGCGTGGCGGCAACGTCCTCTACGCGGCCAACTCGGATTTCGATCTGCAGTGGAACGGCGGCACCGTTCAATCGTACGACCTGCATCAAATCAGGCGCGATGTGGTCCTGACCATCGCAGACCCGACGAATCCGAACGTTCCGTATATTTCGCGTCCGGCGCCGGGTGCTTGTCCGTCACAAGCGCCGACGAATCAGACTGAAGGAAATCCGACGCCGCTGCTGCGCGGTCAAACGTGCGCGCCGCCGGTGGACTCCACGAAATACGTTCGTGATTCGGCGACCATCGGTGCGTTCGCCACCGACCTGCAAATGTCGGCAGGTGGATCTCGCATCTTCGTACCGGTGCGTGGTGACGCATCGATCACGTGGGGCGACGTCGCGCTTGACGATCCGACCTCCGCGCCGCACGCCACCGACACGAAAGATTCGTATCCGCCGTTTTCGATCAACTGCGGAACGCGCGACGACACGAACCGATGCGACGCTGCCCATCACGCCGGCAACAATCCATTCGAGGCCGGAAATACGCGCAACATCACGATGCCGGGCG
>JBDTFL010000112.1:0-3112 GCA_039937955.1 Polyangiaceae bacterium
GTGGCGTTGACGGCGCGGCCGACACCCGGTGCACCGCCTTTGGTGGCGAGCCCGAAGTGACAGCTCGAGAGCGCGATGACGAGGCCGAAAACAAGGCTTTTCGTGAGTCCGTTCGCGACGTCGCCGAAGCCGAGGAGGCCGCTCGTGACGCCGTTGAAAAATGTCGTCGGCGAAACACCGAGCAGCGCTTGGCCGGTGAAGGATGCGCCGACGAGCGCAAGGCCGTCCGCGTAAATGGTCATCGTGAACAGCGTGACGATGATCGCGATGAAGCGCGGCAAGATCAAAAACGAGATCGGATCGATCGCGAGCGCGCGTAGCGCATCGATCTGTTCGGTGACGACCATCGTGCCGAGCTCGGCGGTGTTGTTCGCGCCGACGCGTCCGCTGATCATGAGAGCGGTGAGCAACGGCGCGATCTCGCGCAGCGTTCCGAAGCCGGCGCCCCAACCGAGAAGTCCTTGTGCTCCGTAACGCTGCACGATGGGCGCGGCTTGAATCACCATGATGGCGCCGGTGAAGAGCGCGGTCACCACCACGATGGGAAGTGATTTTACCGCCATTTTATAGAGGTTTCGCCACAGCTCGGCGCCGTCGAGCCGCGGCGGAAAGCAGCGCGAGACGATGCGCCCGAACAGCACGCCCATGCCGCCAGCCGTTTCGGCGATCTCCAAAAACGCCGAGCCCACGTTTCCCGCGAACGCGGAAAAGCGCGCACCGAGGCCTCCAGGTGCCGGCGTCGGAGAAACGAGCGCGCTCATTCGAGCGGCAGGGTAGTCCGACTCGCCGACCGGCAAGCCTAAAATCGCGCCTTATTGCGTGACGTAAGCCATCGCGAGTGAAAGTCGTGACATCGCCGTTGGACTGCCGATCGACGAGTAGATCAAAATGCTGTTGCCGTGCCCCGGCCGCGTTGCGGTGTTGCGCGTGACCGTGAGGTGCAGCTTTTCGCCGTTCACGCCGGACTGGCGGTCGAGCGAAAGCGTGAGCGCGGGCTTTTGACCGGCAGCCACGATTTCCTGAGGCTCTACGGTCCAAGGACCCGACGTCGGACCATCGCAGTACAGCACGAGATCGATGGTCTTCGTCTCGCCGACCTTTAGGCGCAGACCTTTGGTGGTGCCGCCCGCCACGATCTGTCCGTTCGCGCCGTACGATTCGTATTCGGGGATCGGCGCTTGGTCGGGGAGATCAGGAACTGTCGCGAAATAGGGCTCGGAGGGTGCGGGCAAACACGGATCGTGACCCGCGAGCGCCGCCGCGTTCGACCAAATTCGCGACGTTTGAAAATCGACGGCTGCAGGCTTGGCGACCGATGGCATTTCCCAACTGCACATACCGCCGAGCTCACTGGCAGCGAGCACGACGCCATAGACTTTGTGATCGTCATCGGCGGCGAGATACGCGGCGCTCACTTCGGAGAACGGATCGGTGAACGCTTCAGCGAGCTCGTGACTCAAGCCCGCGGTGACCTCGTCGACGCCGGTCAAACCTTCGTCCTGATAAAATGTCGGGCAGCGTGGAACCATCGCGTAGGCGAATTGAATGGGCGCGCCGCCGTCTCCAACATCGACGGTCGCATCGGCGTGATAACCACCAAACGACTGGCAACTGTCGTAGCCGGGTGCTTCTTCGATGATCGTGGATGTTGGGAAAAACAAGGCATAAACGGTGTTGCTGTCCGTTGCGGCGGTTGGCCCATGACCAGCTTGAAAGCTTGCGGTGCCAGCGCCGACTTGCTTCATCAGCGTGTCGACATCCGTCTCGGATATTTTCGCGAGCGGTGCGTCGGCGAGGACGAGCGACGCTCCGATCGTCATGGCACCGACTCCGTATTCGCTCGTGCTGGACGCCCAAGATTCGTTCGCTGCGAGCTGCTGCAAATACGTTTCGAGCTGGGCCTCGTATTCGTCACCCGGAAAAAAAACCGGAACGACATGAGGCGCTGCGATAATCGGTCCCCCAAAGGTTCGCACTTGCGCGATCGCTGGATGCGGCGCCGGATATTGCGTGCTCGGCGTGCCGTTGTCGGCGTCGATCGATGCTGGAGCTGCGTCGTCTACGGAGGTATTGCCGGCGTCCTCGTTCGTCTGATCGTTTGCGTCACTAGAAGAGGAAGAACAACCACCGAGCGTTGCAGCGGCTACTGAAGTGAGCGCGACCGACAGCGCCGCGAATCCGAACAGACGAGTCATTCGCGCGTGCAACGCAAATCACGCGCCACGATTTCATTCGGTAAAACAAGCCGATTTCTCGTCGGCGTCAGAAAACGCACGTCATGTTTCTGCAAACACGTCGATGTTCAGCAAATAGCCCGCGAGCGCGACGACGACGAAGTAGACGAGAAACACGAACATGACCGCGGCGATGCCGAGCACGACACCGATCCCATTTCGGCGTGTGCGGATGAAATGCACGAGCAGACAAAACGGACTGAACCAAAGGACGACGGCGCCGCGTGTGGCGGGGAGCCAAGCGCGCTCGAGCATCGCTACCGAAAGCCGCCGCTCGTCGAGCCACACGATGAGGAAGGTGAGCGGCCACATCACGATCATCTGCGTCGCGACGCGCAAAAAATCCGGATCCACGATGCTAGAGCGGTCCTTCGGTGAGGCCGTGCACGAACTGCCGCACGTGCGGATCCTGGCTGGTTTTGGCTTCATCCGTCGTACCGTCGAAGATCAATTTTCCGCGATACAGCATGCCGACGCGGTCGGTGACCGTGAGCAGACGATCGAGATCGGACGACACCATGATCACTGTCGCGTTCGCGGCGCGCTGCTCGGCGCGGAGCAGATCGAAAATTTTCTGCGACGTGACCGGATCGAGGCCCGCAGCAGGCTCGTCGTACAAAACGATCGGCGCTTGCGTGATGGTCGCGCGCGCCACGCCGACTCTTTTTTTCTGGCCTCCGGAGAGCCCGCCCGGCAGACGTGTTTCGAAGCCGGGCAACGCAACGCATGCCAGGCGCTCATTCACGCGAAGGGTGATTTCTTCGTCGGAGAGCGACAGCAAACGGCGCAGCGGAAACGCGATGTTGTCGCCCACCGTCAAGTGATCGAACAGCGCGTTGTTCTGGAAGAGCATTCCGAATTTCAGGCGCAGCTTTCCG
>JBDTFL010000113.1:0-7386 GCA_039937955.1 Polyangiaceae bacterium
GCTCGCGCGCGTGCCGGAGTACGACGCAAATGCGCAGGCGAGGGGACTCTTTCGAATCGCGGTCGGTGTCGCCAAAAAAATCTGCATTGGTGATCTGCTCTCCACCAGCATCATCAATCGCGTGTTCGACAATCCGGAGCGCTACTCGTCGATCGAGGTAGTCATTGCCGTTTATGCCTATGCGATGAAGATCTACGCGGATTTTTCCGGGTATTCCGACATCGCGATCGGCAGCGCCGCGCTCTTCGGCTACGAGCTTCCGGAAAATTTCGACGCGCCGTATATCTCGCGCGACCTCCAAGAATTTTGGCGTCGCTGGCATATCTCGCTGTCGACCTGGCTCCGCGACTATCTCTACATTCCGCTCGGTGGCTCGCGCGGGAGCTCGTGGCTCACGTATCGCAATTTGCTGATCACGATGTTGCTCGGCGGTTTGTGGCACGGCGCTTCGTGGAATTTCGTGATTTGGGGCGCGCTGCATGGTGTGGCTTTGGCGGGCACGCGCATGTGGCAACGCTCGGGTCGCAAATTCGAAATGCCCGCAGTTTTGGCGGTATTTCTGACCTTCAATTACGTGTGCTTCGCATGGATATTCTTCCGAGCGCCGACCTTCGCGCATGCCACGCTCATGCTGTCGCGCATCGGACATCTCACGGCGGGCACTGAAAATATCTCAGCGAAGGTAATCGCCGTTTTGGTGGTGGCAGGCATCGTCCATTTCATTCCGCGTCGTTGGGAAAATATTTTGCGTGACCGCTTCGTCGTGACGCCGTCGCTCGTCCAAGGAATTTTGCTCGCCGCAGCGGCTTACGGAGTTCATCTCGCTGCAGGCGCCAAGGCGGAGCCGTTCGTCTACGGGCAGTTTTAGAAAAATATTCTGTTGGCTACGCGGCAGGCGCGCAGACCACTCGATTTCGGCCGCCGTTCTTCGCGGCGTAAAGTGCGGCGTCGGCGCGTTCGAAAAATTTCTTTCCGTTCTCGCGACAGCCGGGGCCGGTAACGGACGCAACGCCGAGGCTCACGTGCACGTCGATCGCGCCGTCGGTGGTGGCGAACGGTTTTTCGCCGACCATCGCGCGAACGCGTTCGGCGACGAGCGCGGCACCTTCCGAAGGCGTGCATGGCAACAGTAAAACGAATTCTTCGCCGCCGTAGCGCGCCGCAAAATCGCTGGTCCGAAGCGAGGCTTTCAAAATTTCCCCGAGGCGCGAAAGGACCAAATCGCCGACGCTGTGACCCCAGGTGTCGTTGATTTTTTTGAAGTGATCGACGTCGACCATCACGAGCGAAAGTGGCGTGGCGTTGCGGTCGGCCAGCGCCAGCTCTCGCGCGAGCACGTCATTGAACGATCGTTTGTTCGGCAATTGCGTGAGGCTGTCGGTGGCCGCGAGATTCGCGAGCTCCGAGTTTGCGCGCTGAAGCTCCGCGGCGAGTCGATCTTTTTCGACGACGAGCGCTTCGAGCCGACGAACCAGTGCGGCATACGTATTGTTCATCTCGACGAGCTGCGCGTTTGCGTCGGCCGCGAGCTGATCGAGCGCGGGCTGACTGACCACGCGACGGTCGAACGCCGCGGCGGTTGCGTTCACAAGCTCGGGAATTTTCGTCATCAGATCAGTGATGGCGGCGGGCGCTACGCCGATTTGGCCGAGTGAATGCGCGGCGTCCGCGCGAATTTTTTTGACGTGTCCGCCTTCCCAACAAGCCGCGACGCGTTCTGCAGCCCACGCAACTTTCGCGAGCTTCGAAACCGGTGGATTTTCGTCGTGATGATGGGCGACCGCCTCCACGATGTCCGCTGGCAGGCCAAGCTCCGCGCCGAGCTTCGCGCCTTCGATCGCGTGCAGCTCGTAACCGAAGGCACGTTCGACGACGGGCCGATTCAGCGCCGGCATTCGTGCGACACGCGCTGCACCGTCGATGTCGTCGCGTGCGCGGCCGAGGAGCGCGACCTCGAGAAACATGCCGGCGGTGAAGGCGTCGTCCGGCGCTTTGTCGTTGAGGGCTTGAGCGATCAGACGGGCGGCGACCGCGCGCCGAATCGAGATCAAAAAGAGCAGCTCGCCGAGCTCGCCGGTCGGGATCATGTCGTTGATGACCAGGCCGAGCGCCAAATTTCGCAGACCGCGAACGCCGAGCAACGCACACGCTTGGCGAACCTCAGCGACGCGATGCGCCCGCTGAAAAGCAGCACTATTCACGATCGCGAGGACCCGTAGTGTAAACCCGGGATCACCCTCCGCGAGCTTCGCGAGATCGGCCAGTGCCACGTCCGGTTTGAGCGCCGTCTGGATGATTTGCGTCGCCACGACGCAGACCGGCGACTTCTTTGGTTGCCCCATCTAAGCCCCGGCCCCGATCCGCCTCGACATACTCCCAAAGGGTAACCTCTTTTTCCGCGGCGTCGCCTGAAGTAAAACGTGGGCATGCTCGAAAATCAGCCGCTCATTGCATTCGTCGCTACGAAGAATCCGGCCGTTTCACGCCGTTTCTACGAAGACGTGCTCGGGCTTCGCTTCGTCGCCGATGAGCCGTCGGCGCTCATCTTCGATGCTGCCGGAACGATGTTGCGCATCCAGAAGGTGGATCGGCTCACGCCGCATCCGTTTACGACCATCGGTTGGAAAGTGATCGACATGCGTGAGACGGTTGCGGCGCTGACCAAGCTCGGAGTGAAATTCGAGCGCTACGAATTCTTGTCGCAAGACGATCATGGCGTGTGGACGACGCCCGACGGATCCGCCGTTGCGTGGTTCAAAGATCCCGACGGCAACGTCGTTTCGCTCACCGCATTCGCGAAGGCATAACAAAATGGCATCCCCGAACTGGCCCGCGAAGAGTCGCATCGTTTTCGGCACGCTGGACGTGCTTGCCGCCGCAATCCTCGCAATCGGCGTGTTTTTAGGCCTTCCCACGCGTTGGCCGCCCGTCGACCTCTGCTCTGGTCTTCTCGTTTTCTTGCTGCTCGTGGCGGGCATCGGTCTGCTGGCGAATGCCGCATGGAGTGAAACGCTCGCGCGCATCGCCTCGCGCGTGGTGCTCGTGTTCGGGCTTTTGTTTTTTGCGTTGGTGGCGAGCTCGGTCAGTTACCTCTACGGAATTTACGGCGCTGTCGGTCGCGGCGGCGCAACGCTCTTCATTCTGGTCGGCGCTCTCGCCGTTCCGTATTTGTTTGCGCTTCCCGTCACCGAGCTGCTCTGGCTCGGCTCGCGTAAAGTCGGAAAGCAAGTCCGATGAGCGCGCGCGCACTCGTGCGCACGTTCGCGATTTATCTTTGGGCGCTCTCGCTTCTGTGCGCGTTCATCGTGGCGCGTTATTCGCTGCACACGCCGAAGAACCCCCTCGTCATCACGAGCGTTTGGCAAGCCGGTAAGATCACGAATCGGGCTATTTTCTCGAACGAAACGGATTCATCGCCGGAGATCGAAGCTGCGCTCGCGCAGCCCGGAGCAACGCGCGTGAACGAGGTCGTCACCGGAATTTCGCCGATCGAGGCGAACGTCGAAGCGCTCTTTGCGGTGTCACTCGTGAGCGCCCGCGACGGTGCGCGTATCACCTACGCTGGCAAGACGACGTACGTCACGCCCGACGAGCTGCTCACGCAACGCGGTTACGATCATGGAGTCGAGAGCAGTGCGCTGGGCGTCACGTTCGGCGCCGACGTTCAGCTGATCATCGCGCTCGCGGCCGAGAGGCTCGGCACGCGTGCGAGTGAGATTGCTGCGCACGCCACTTTCGCGCGCATTCGCGTCGCTCGCAAAATCGTGGGAATTCCCGAGCGATCGCGCGTTACGCCAGAAGGCTTGAACGCCGACATCGTTCGCACTGCGGTCATGGACGCTGCACATTATCTCGCGCGTGGCGTCGACGAGAACGGACGCTTTCGTTACCTCGTGAATGCGGTCACCAACAAAAATCTCGCCGGTTACGATTGGCCCCGTCACTCGGGCGCTACGTATTTTTTGGCGCAGGCCGCGACCATGTCGAAAGATCCGGAGCTCGTCGCCGCAACGTTGCGAGCGGCATCCATGCTTCGCGATCGCGAAACCGCGCGTTGCGGACCGAACGCGTGCATCGGCCAAGACGATGTCGTCGATCTCGGATCGGCCGCGCTGGCCGTCGTTGCTTATGCGCAAATCGCTGCCGGAATCGACCCCAGCTACAAAGCCCAAGTCGAAAAGCTCACGCCGTTTCTTCGCGCGCAACAACGCGACGACGGCGAGTTCAAACATCAATTCGACAAAAGCACCAAGCGCGCGATCGACATTCAGTTCCCGTATTATTCGGGAGAAGCAACGCTTGCTCTCGCGCGCGCGTATCGCGTGACGAACGACCCGCTCGACTTGAAAGCCGCAAAAAATGGCCTCGCGCGCATCGTAGGCGGCGCATGGAGCTTCTTCGGAAATCGTTATTACTTCGGCGAAGAGCATTGGACCTGCCAAGCGATGGACGATTTGTGGGACGCCGCACCTGATCCGCACGCCCTGGATTTCTGCATGCGTTGGCAGGAGTACATGCGCCACATGCAACTGCGCGCTGACGAATCGCCACACGATGGCGATGGTGCGTTCGCGTTCGACCCGATTTTGACGCCGCGCCTCACGCCCGCAGCTTCACGCTGTGAGGCGGGTGTGGCTTCTTACGATGCGGCAAAAAAGAGCCACTCGGCATCGCCTGCGGAGCTGGCAGCGCTCGACATGCAACTGCGTCGCGCGCTTGCGCTCATCATTCGTCAGCAATTCTCTCCCGGCCCAGCACATCTTTTCGCGGACCCCGAGGCCGTGCACGGCGCCATTCCCGGAAGCGAGGTCGACTGGGAAATTCGCATCGATTACGCGCAACACGCGGGCAGCGCGATGATTCGGTGGCTCGATGTTTTGGCTCCAGCCGCCTCACAATCACCTACAAATCAGCCGCAAAACGTTGGCCCATAGCTGTCGCATTCCTATGGTGGTTGTAGAATCCACGTAAGGCGACGGCGGCATTACGCTGCTGGCGCCCTAAGACGCGCAGCAAGTCTGTGCGCTCACTCGGAGGTTGATCCTGGAACATCGGGGCGGAGCTGGTTGGTGGAAAAGAGCAGGCGCGTTTACCGCGTCGCCTCATGTGGCGGTACAAAGCCACACTCCACGCCAGTTTGCTCTGAGTGCACGCGGCGGATCTCCGCGTGTGCTCGCAGGATTGGCTCGTCGCTCGTGGTTACGTCAGCACCAAAACGCTCGGCACACGTCCTGCAAACCCACAGCACGAGGTGACTTGATGAAGAAACCTGTCCTCCGCAGTCTTGAGACCGTGCATTCCGACGAAGCCCAACGCTATTTGAAGATGGCGGGAGGCGATGAGCTCACTGCAGCCATCGCGATCGCTGTCGATCGAAACACGCTCGACGGAACGGCACGCGCGCCGGACGACATGGAGATTCATCACGCGCTCTTTCTCCTGCGTCGCGCGCAGGGGATGAACGCACCCAGTTTCGACACGATGCGTTTCGAGCTGAAAAAGCGGCTCGCCGCGCGCGCTGCGGCGTAGCGGATCTCTAGACGCTTGGCGTAGCTCGTCGCAAAGCGGCGGCCAAATTACGGATTGATCGCGCCACCGTCCGCACTCACGAACGTGAGCACGGGCGGAGGTGGCGGCAAAAGATCCGAGCGTTGCTTATCTCGCCACGCCAAAAATCCGATGATCGCGACCATCGCCGCAACACCCAAAACCAAACCAGCGAGCAATGCCGTCTTCGGTGACATCGCCGCACGGTTTTGCTCTTCTAATTCTTCGAGCGCCGCGATCGCTTCCGGGGTGGCCGGCTTGAGTGCAAACTGCACTTGATCGTCGTCGAACGTTTGCATGCGTCCGCGCGTGACGCCGCACACGTTGTCGAGGGCGTCGGATAGCTCTTTTGCCGTCTGAAAACGCTTCTTCGGATCGCGTGAGCACGCTTTCGCGAACCATGCGTCGAAGCCCATGGGCACGTCGGGATTGAGCTTCGACGGAACGGGAAGCGGCGCTGCACAAACTTTCAAAACGATGTCGCCGAGCACTTCGCCTTCGAACGGAATGCGCGCGAGCATCGCCGCAAACGTGCACGCACCGAGCGACCACAAATCAGTCAGACGACCCGGCGCACCGCCGATGGTGAGCTGCTCGGGGCTCATGAAATTCGGCGTGCCGATGACCGCGCCGTCTTGCGTGGGACCTCCCATCGGCGATTGGCTCGGCTCGGTGGTGAGCGGCTCCATGAAAATTTTCGCGATGCCGAAATCCACGAGCTTCACGACGTAGTCGCTGCCCTCGCTTCCACCTTCCTCGACGTTGGTCGCGAGGAAAATGTTGTCGGGCTTCAAATCGCGATGAACGATGCCCGCGTTGTGCGCTTTTTCCAGTGCACGCGCGGCTTGGCGAATGATGCTCGCGACTTCCTTGGGAGCGAGCGGGCCCTTTCGGATCAGCAAATCCGACAGCGATTCGCCCTCCAAATATTCCATGACGATGTACGGAATGCCTGCATCCGTAACGCCGTAATCGAAGACCTGCACCGCGTGCTTGGACTTGAGCTTCGCCGCAGCTTGCGCCTCGATTTCGAAACGCTTCCGCGCGTCGGGCTGTGACGCATGCGCAGGACGAATGAATTTGATCGCGACCGGCGTGCCGAGCGATGCATGCGCGCCGAGCCAAACGGTGCCCATTCCTCCGGTGCCGATCAGCTTGTCGACGCGGTATTTGCCGGCGACGACTTCACCGGCCATCGACGGCACATCATGAGGGAGCTCTAAATCGGGCATCTGACCGCGAACGAAGCCTAAAACATGCGGGCCCAGAAGGAAATGATGTGACGTGTATACTCGTGGGTAGCAATGCTCGAAGGCGAACAGATCATTTGGGAGGGCCGGCCTGATTGGCGCGCGTGGCCGGGCATGACGGTGCTCGGGTTCGTGCTCGCGCCGGTGCTGGTCGGGCTCGTAATTTTGGCGATGCTGGGGATTCGAAAGCGCTCGATCTTTTGGCGCCTGACGTCGCAGCGGATCGAAAGCGAGCAAGGTTGGATGTCTCGCAAAGTCGAGACGCTCGAGATGTGGAAGGTGCGCGACGTTCAGTTCGAGCAAGGAACGTTTCAACGCATGCTCGGCGTCGGCACGTATCGCATCACCGCGCACGACGACAAAGAATCCGCGATTGCCATCGAAGGCGTTCCGGGAGATCGCGACGCTTACGAAAAGGTGATGAACGCAGTCATGGCCGCACGCAAGCAACGCGGCGTTTTGAATTTGAATCCGTAGGACGTTTTAATTCTCCGACGACAAGTGCACCTCGGCGCGATGTGAGGCGACAACGACGATTTCGTCATTGAAAACGCCATCTCCGGCCATTACATCGAGCGGCGAGCTTAAA
>JBDTFL010000114.1:0-4731 GCA_039937955.1 Polyangiaceae bacterium
CGCTGGGCCCCGGCCAGCAAGCCAGGCGGTCCTCAGTCGAAGAATCCGAGCATCGAAGACTGGACGGGTGAGGTCACCTTCCGATACGAAAAAAATGAGGCGCCGCGAGTGGTCCAGCAACAGGCGCGCTTGGTGGATGGAGATTATGTCGTGGAGATCGAAGTGAGCACGGATGCCGATCATGGAAGCGCGAGAGCTGTGACGCGCAACGTTGTGGCCCTCCAAGGAGGGTCGACGACGATCGATGCGTCGTCGCTCGCGCCCGCGAACGTGCACGCGGAAGACGGCCGAACGAAATGAGCAGCGGAGACATCGATCGCATCGAGACACGCGCCGCGTTTTCACCGGCCGGGTCGTCGCTCACGATCCAGGTGACGATTCTCTCCGGATCACGCAAGGCCGCGACGTTTGCGCTGACGCAGACACTGCGCATCGGCAAAGCGCCCGACAACGACATCGTTCTCACCGACGACACGGTCTCGCGCCACCACTGCGAATTGGTGCGCGTCGCAGAAGGAATTTCGATCCGCGATCTCGGATCGACCAACGGCACCCGCGTCGGCGGCGCGCGCGTTCAAGAAGGAACATTTCCTCCGGGCACGATTCTCAAAGTCGGCGAGGTCGAGATCGGCCTGCGCCCTTCCCCGCAAAAATTGGATGTTTTGCCGAGCGACAAAACGACGTTCGGACCCGCGCTCGGTCACAGCGTCGCGATGCGCACCATCTTTGCGCTGCTCGAAAAAATCGCGCCCACCGAAGCCACCGTCCTACTCGAAGGCGAGACCGGGACCGGCAAAGACGTCCTCGCGCGTGCCATCGTTCAAAACAGCAAACGCGCAACGAAGCCTTTCGTCGTCGTCGATTGCGGCGCCGTCAGCTACTCGCTCATCGAAAGCGAATTGTTCGGCCACGAGCGCGGCAGCTTCACTGGCGCAGTCGCTATGCGGCAAGGCGCGTTCGAGCTCGCCGACGGGGGCACGGTATTTCTCGATGAAATCGGCGAACTGCCGCTCGACGTGCAGCCCAAATTATTGCGCGTGCTCGAGATGCGCGAGTTCCGCAGAGTCGGCGGAAACAAAACCATCCACACCGACGTACGCGTGATCGCCGCCACCAAACGCGATCTTGCGCGGGAGGTCGGCGCCGGAAAATTTCGCGAGGATCTTTATTTCCGTTTGGCGGTCGTGCCCGTCATGGTGCCGCCGCTGCGCATGCGTCGCGACGACATTCGCCCGCTCGTCGAGGCCATCGTCAAAGAGAGTGGCATGACGCTTTCGAACGAAACGGTGGACTCACTGCTCGCGCACGATTGGCCGGGAAATGTCCGCGAATTGCGCAACGTGCTCGAGCGATCGATCTACATGTCCAAGGGCTCGGGCAGCGGTGAGCTCGGCGCGATCAGCTTTCCGACAGCGGCCTCGAGCGGCGACAGCTTTTTTCAATTCGAGGCCGGCGCGAGCTATCGCGACACGCGCGCGAAGTACGATTCAGAGTTCGAGATTCGTTACGTGAAATGGTTGCTCGGTCGACACGGCGGAAACGTCAGCGCCGCGGCCCGCGAAGCCAAAATGGATCGCAAGCACCTCTATGATATGGCCAAAAAACACGGCCTCCGCGAAGATTCGTAATTCTAGACGCCTCCGCGTTGCTCCGCTTTTTTCAAAAAACGAGGGTCATCGACAGGCTCGCCATGAGCGCGCGTGAGCCGCTGACCTCGGAGCCGGCGAGCGTGTAGTCGTTGTAGATGAACTGAATGACGTCGCCGTTGAGCGAGATTTTGAAATTCGTGAGCAGACCGAGGATGCGCCCTTTCGACGGCGTCACGGCGTACGTGGCACCGAGCCCGACGAGAATGCTCTCGAACGGAGAGAGCTCGCGATCACCCGAAAAATACTGGCCTTTGGGCCCGAGCGGAGCATTGCCGCCGCTGTAGTCGTCGCTCCAAAAAAGCGCGCCGCTCTGTTTGTAGAAACGCGCGCGAGCGACAGCACGAAAACGCTCGCCGAAATATTTCTCGAACTCCGCGTCGACGGTGCCGCTCTTGATATCCCACGTGTCGTCGTACGCGCGCACGCCGACTCGCAATGCGGCTTTGAGCGGTTTCAGAAAAAGATTTCCGCGTACGGCAAATGCGTTTCGCGTTCGGTTGTCCGGAACGTGCTCTTGCGCTTTGAGCCCTTCACCGATGATGACGCTGCGGTACGGATCGCTCTGGAAGCCGTTCGTGATCTGTCCGGTGTAGACGAATTGCATCGCGAACGTGGGCGTCAGTGATTGCGACCAACTGGCTTGAAAACCGTCGATCGCGATCTGATCGGTCAACCGCGAAGCCGTCGCTCCGCCAGTGAAACAACCGTCGGAATTTTCGAGCGCCGTGTATTGCGAAGGCAGCGCGGTCGGTGATTGCGTGCGATTGCAGACGAAGTCGAAGTTCCTCGCGTAGCTGATGGCGAGCTGCGTGTTGTGCTCGAACAAATCCGTGCGCGCGCCGACGCTGACGGTGTGTGATTTGTAATCGTGCTCGGTGGAGTACGAGTAGTCCGCGTCGAGCGCGACGACGTCGTGACGAAGCGTGAATCCGCCGTGCGCGACGTTGCGGAAGTCGTGCACGCTCGCCGTCGTGATGACGTCGGGGCCCGAGCCAGGATGCGTGGCGGCATACGCGGGACCGGCTTTTACCGCGACGCTCGCGCCTGAAACGACGTCTGCTTCCCAGCCTGCGCGAACGTCGAGCGCTTCGATCGGCGTGACCTTCAAGTCCGCTGCCGGGCTGTACACGAACATGTGCGTCCTGGCCGGCGCCTCGTAATAAACGGTGTGCGTGGTGTTGAACTCCGCAACCTGCGCGTGCGCCGATCGATCATGCGCGAGCGACGCAGACGTAAACGCGAAACCGACAGCGAAAATCCGGAACCACCGAGACGTCAGTTGCACCCGCAACCTCCGCCAGAAACGCCCGAGCCGCCGTACGAGCCTTCGCGATTTTCGATCGCGTGCAGAATCGGCGTGCTCGCTTGCTTGTCGCCCTCGAACTGCATCGTCGGGTCGGCGAGCACCGCGCGCTCTTGCGGTCGCACCGTGACACACGACGTGCAGGCGATCGCAAGTGCAGCCAAAAACAAGCCGTTTCGGAAAAAAGACGAGTTAAGCGTAGGCGTCCAGAGGAAGGCGCGCATCAGAAATAAACTCCGAAGCCGCCCGAATACGTTTGCGCGTTTTGGTAGCTGCCTGAATCGAATAGCGTGAGGTTCGTGACCTCGAGGCGCATCAAGATGCGGTTGCGAAGCGCGAAGAGGAGCCCTCCGCCCGCGCGTGCGAGAAGCAAATCTTGGCGCTTCAAGACGAACGAGTCCGAGTTCGGAAAAATCGAAATGCCGCCGCCGCCGATGCCGACGAACGGACAGAGCACCCAGCTCGGAAAAAGATAAATCGTGGCGCCGCCGCCGTAGAGAATTTCGGATCCGTTCGACGTCAGCGCGTCGCCCAAGAAGCCGTCGAGGCTCAATGTCTTGTCGAGCACGATGGAGGGGCGAAACTCCAAATACCCCATTTTTTCAATGGATCCGTCGGTGGTCGGTCCGCTGAAAACGCCACCAACGATCGCGAGACCGGCATGCGCACCGGCGAGTGGCGGCGGCGCGAAAATTCCCGGACGCGACGGCGCGTTGTCCTCGCCGGAGTGAACGGCGAACGGCTCGACCTCGTCACCGAGCGCGTATGCGCTGCGACCGTCGGGCAAAAGCACCTTCAGCCAAAAGCCGCTCCCAGGTCGACCGTCGAGCGCCAGTGTTTCGCCGCGATGCGCGGTGTAGACGACACGAAAGGAGATGCCGGGCCCCGTGCGCAAATCGGCAGAGTCGACGACGACGCGCGCAAAGGCTTCGACGTCGTCCTCGGAGTCGGCAGCTAATGCGCGCTTCGGAACGATCGAAAGGGCGAGCGATGCGACGAGCACGCTGACGAGAATGCGAAATAGTCCAGAAAACAAGGGGGGCAGACTCACTTGAGAGCCCATGTCTTGATGATGTCCACGACCGGATCATCCGGTTGGTACACGACTCGCGGGTGGTTTGTCCCCGTCGGTCGTACGTAGATCGGCGCGGTCGTGTAGACCGTGCTCATTTCGAGCGACGCTGCTTGCAGATTGCCCTGCGCTGGGCTCCCCGAACCAACCTGCGTCGAGTCCACGGGATGATCGCCGCCGCCGCAATCGACCGGCGCATGGTCGAGCAGCGCCATGCCGCTCACTGCCGACGAATTGAAGTGGCAGCCGTTGGAAGGATCACCTGCCGACGGATCGCCGGGCCCGCATTTTTTGGCGAACAGAACTTCGGGCTCGACGTGACAGAAGAAGTAATCGGCGTCGAACGTCTGGTCGTTCACGACGAAGTTCGGCCCCGGATCGACGGTCGTGCAGCCGCTGTGCGAAAGCAGCACGGCACCCAGCAAAGCCTCCGCACACAGCGTCGCGAAAAGCTTCACGCGACGGGGGCTGGCTTCGAGGTTCGATGACCTTTTGCGGGAGCGCGCCCGATCGAAAGCTCGAGTCATGACGACGTCGAAGCAACGATAGATCGCATGAGGCTCGTCCTGCAGAGTTTTCGGATCACATGGCTTCAAAAAACGTCAGGACTTGTCTTCACTTCGTTTCTGCGTCGCCACGAGCTCGTGTCCATCGGCCCACGAGCCAGTCGAACGAAAAATAGGTGCGACATGTGTAAGTGACGTCAT
>JBDTFL010000115.1:0-4464 GCA_039937955.1 Polyangiaceae bacterium
CGGGACGAACACGGTTCTTTTGCTGGTCGCTGAAAAACGCGGTGAAGAGCTCATCGCGATCGAGGAGCGCGCGACGATCACGCGTCTCGGCGAAGGGGTCGACAAATCACGCGAATTGAAGCCCGAAGCTATCGCCCGCACATCGGCTGCGCTCGATGCGTACGCCGAAATCTCCAAACGGCTCGGCGTCGAAAAAATGGCGGTCGTTGGGACAAGCGCCATGCGCGACGCACGCGGCGGAGAAAAAATCCGGGCGCACGTGAAAGAAAAATTCGGCGTGGATGCCCGCGTGCTTTCGGGCGACGAAGAAGCGCGGATGACATTCGCTGGCGCGCTTTCGGGTTTGTCGATTTCGAAGTCCGACGACGTTGCGGTGTTCGACATTGGCGGCGGCAGCACCGAGATTGTATGCGGTAAAAATGGGGTGATCAGCTACGCGCACAGCTTCGACATCGGCAGCGTTCGCCTCACCGAGCGTCATGTGAAATCAGATCCGCCAACGCCCGAAGAAATTTCGATTTTGGAAAAAACGGCAGCCGATCAATTTGCGCCGGCGCAGTCGGTGCGTGCATCGCACGTCGTCGGAATTGCAGGAACCGTGACGACCTTGACCGCAGTTGCACTCGAGATGAAGGACTACGACGGCGCACGAGTTCACGGCCAGGTGATGACGCGCGAGACGATTTCGAAAACGGTGAAACGTCTCGCGTCGCTTCCACTTTCGCAGCGTCAGAACGTGACTGGACTCGAGCCAAAACGCGCAGACGTAATTGTCGCGGGTGGAATTATCGCCCTCGCGGCGCTCGATGCGCTAGGCGCAAAAAACGTGACGATTTCGGATCGCGGCGTGCGATGGGGTCTCGCGCTCGAGCTGGCGAACGAAGAATGATTTTTAGCGAGCTGCTCAACCCGCTTTGAGAAACGGCTCCCACTCTTTGAAGCGCGATTGCGTGTTCAAAAGAATCTGCGCGCTCATCGTCCACTTCGGACGAAACGGTTTCCGTGCGAGGCGCATGTTCGTCTCTTCCGGAAGCTTCCAACCTTTTTTCAGATTGCACGGACGACACGCGGTCACCAGATTCTCCCAGGAATCAGCGCCGCCGCGCGAACGCGGAATCACGTGATCGATGTTGAGCTCACGAAGTGGCGGACGCTTTGCGCAGTACTGACATTGGAAACCGTCGCGGAACATCAAGTTGCGACGCGTCAGACGCACAGTTACACGCGGCGAACGATCGTAACGTTGGAGATGCACGACCCGCGGAATGCGCAGCACGCCGCCGACGATAGGAAGCGGATCGTCATTCTCGCGAACCGGCAACGTTCGCCACATCTCGAAATCGTATGGCTCGCCCGATTCGTCGAGCGCTTGTGCAGCGCCGCCGTAAAGCAAGATGAAGGCGCGTCGGACGGTCGTCAGTTGCACCGGTTGGAAGTACCGATTCAGCACCAAAACAGGCGCTTCAAGCGTGTCGCTCATAAGCCGAACCCTTTATTGACTGTAGCACCACATTTTTAAGCATCCCAAAAGTTGACCGCAAAACCATCCGAAGCTCTGGACGCCTGCGCGTTGCTCGGCTTTTCTGCCCACAAAAACGTGGGCGTTGACGTAGCGAGCTTCGGCGCTCACAATTTCGGACACATGGCGAATCACGAGCTACCCACGCGGCGACGTCGCGAAGAAGAAGCGTCGAGCGATCCCGCGGCACGAAAAAAGGGACTCGTTTTGCTGATCGGTTTGATTGCGGGCGCGGCCGGAATCGCGTCGATGTTCCTCTTCGGAATGAAGGACAACGCGATCTACTCGAAGCCGGTCGACCAGCTCGTGGCGGAAAAAGCGAAGTTCGTTGGGCATCCGGTGCGCGCCGAAGGCAGCCTCGTTCACGGATCGCTCGAGAAGCGGGATTCACCGTGCGAATACCGTTTTACGATCGCGAAGAACGGCGTCGAGGTTCCGGTTCGCTACGCGCAATGCGTGGTGCCCGACACGTTTCGCGATGTGCCGAACATGGATGTAGGCGTCACCGTCGAAGGACAGCTCCGCGCCGACAACTCGTTCGACGCGACCAGCGTGCTCGCAAAATGCCCGAGCAAATACGAGATGAAGGAGCAAGCCGCTCACGGCGAGAAAATGCCTCACGTGGTGATGGACGGGTCATGAGCTTGGGAGACGCGCGACATTTCGATATGCTCGGCGCCTGACTCACTAAACGCGACGCAGGTCTGGTCGCTATTTCTTCTTCCGGACTCCTTGCTCATGCGCGCGCGCGGCCTCTCTTCGGCTCATCGATTTTTCCCATTGGTGGTTTTAGGCGCAGTCGCGCTCGCGGTGCCGGCGGTTGCTCAGACCAGCGCGTCGCCCACGGCGAGCTCGGCGGCGGCTCCACTCGCGACATATCCGGCGTGCTCCATGCCACCGTCGAAGGACGACAGCGAGGTCGCGCACGGCGCGTACATCGCCGGAAAACGTGCGTTCGACGAGAACGACTATCCGACCGCTCTCCAATATTTTCGCGACGCGCTGAAACGCGACTGCACGAAATACGAGCTGCTCAACATCATCTCGCGTGCGTACGAGCTCGAGGGCAATCGTCCCGAAGCGATCAATGCACTGCAAGTTTATTTGAAGCGCGCACCGGCCAATGATCCGGGCGCAGAAGCGATTCAACGACGCGTCGTGAACTTGAAAGCGCTGCAAGACGCCGCCGACGCATCGGCAAAAGCTGCGGCAACGAGCGGCTCGGCATCCGCGTCGGCAACGACGACCGCATCAGCTCAACCATCCACAACGTCGACGTCGGAGCCACCGCCCGAACTGCCGGTCCGCGGACACACGGTTGCTCCATGGATTCTCATGGGAGCCGGTGTTGTTGCCATCGGAGTCGGAATTCCACTCGCGATCATCGGCGCGAACAACATCACGACCGCCGACAACCGAATCACCGCGGACGGCTGCGAGGTCGGAGTAGAGCTGTGCCCTGGCGTGAACGCCAATTCGCTAGACGCAGCGGATCAGGCCAACGGACCGCGCAACAACGGAAGCATCGAAGAAGGCATCGGCATCGGGCTCATCGGCGTCGGTGCTGCAGCAATCGTGGGCGGTCTCGTCTGGCACTTCGTCGAACCGACTGGACCCGCCGACACATCTCAAAAAGCAAAGCTGACCGTTCGACCAGATTCACGACCTGGCTACCAAGGCTTGTCGGTCCTCGGGACGTTCTAACGTCTGGTTTTTTTTCGTCTGATACACTTGCGGCATGAGCGCATCATCCATGGCGCGCGGGGGGTCCGTACGCCAAGGGGGAAAGGAGGAGCTGCGGGCTTCGCTCCTCAAGACGTATTTGCTTCGCGTGCGCGCCGAAAAGGGTGAGCGCGCGGTGAAGCAGTTGCTCGGCGGCGTCGGAATTCCGGCTTCACTCGTCGACAACGAAACGGGTTGGGTGAGCGCAAGTGCCGCAAAAAGAGCCTTGCGCGCGATCAAAGATCTGCTCGGCGAAAATTCGCTCACGCATCGCGGCGAGTGGGTCACGCACCCTGAAGCGCTCGGAACGCTCGTGCGAATGTTGCGCGTCGCGCACGAGCCCATCGACGCATATCGCTACCTCGGTGATCACGCGCGAGAGGTCACGCGCATCGGAACCTGGGAGCTCGCCGACATCGAAGGCGCGGGTGCAGCTTCGAGCGCCGGCGTGAACATGACGTATCGCTTGCGAACCGACACGGACGAAGAGCCGATCGATCTCGCAGACGAAGAATTACTGTGCGCAGCTCGCCGGGGAGAGCTCGCCGGAATGCCACGCGTGTGGGGGCTCGACGACGCCGACATCACGCACGAAACATGTCTCGCCAAAGGCGCCGACAGCTGCGTCTACACGGTGAAGTGGGAAGACTCACGACCACGAAGCGGCGCGCCCGTCGGTGCCATCACCGCAGCGCTCGCGTGTGGTGGTGCAGTTGCTGCGGCCGGTGGTTGGCTCGCTGGTGGTGTTGCTGCGTTGCTCGGCGGTGCGCTGGGTGGCGGCGCCGGTTTCATGTGGGATCGGAATCGCGAGGACCGCATCGCGCGCACGTTCGAAAAAAATCGCATCGCCGCTTTGGAACGCGGCCTCGAGCTTCGCGGTGACCTCGACACATCGAAGCCCGGCGATCTCGGCGGCACCGTTTTAGGCGGAAAATACCGTATTTTACGCAAGCTCGGCTCGGGCGGCATCGGCGTCGTTTACCTCGCAGAGCACCTCACGCTCGGTCACGAGGTAGCGATCAAAGTTTTGCGCGGAGCGGCCGCACGCGACGGCGGAGAGATCGCGCGCCTGCGTCGCGAGGCGTACATCCAAGTGCACGTCGACAACCCGAACGTCGTGCGCGTTTTGGATCTCGACCAGATGCCCGACGGTTCGATCTACGTCGTCATGGAGCGTTTGGTCGGTCGGTCACTCGCCGACAAGCTCGGTCGCGAAGGCTTGC
>JBDTFL010000116.1:0-4283 GCA_039937955.1 Polyangiaceae bacterium
CGGTCCCAGCCAGGAACGCGTTGCCGGTCAGACGCTTCTCCATGACGTCGAGCGCCTTCTCGAGCGCTTTGCCTGCAGCTTCGAGCACCGCCGGATCCTGCGCGCGGTGGAACGTGTAGTTGTAAATGTACTTCATATCGTGCGGCGTGAAGTTGGAGGTCTCGATGCTGATCCACTCCTCCATCAACGCGCGAACCTTGATGTCTTTCGAGATCAGCTTTCCGTCGGTCTTCTCGTTCAAATAGCGACAGATGGCGCGCGACTCGAAGAGCTGAAAGCCGTCGTCGTCCAGCACCGGGATCTGACCGAACGGCTGTCGGCTCAAATGCGGCTCTTTTTTGTGCTCGGATGCTCCGAGATCGATCGATTGGAACTCGGCCTTGGCGTCGAGCTCTGCGAGCGTCATGAGCACCTTGCGCGTACACGTGCTCATCGCATTTCCGTAAACTTTCACGTTCTGCTCCTTTGTTTGAGAGGGGAAAAAACTAGTACGCGCCGCTCACGACGGCAATCCGGCGACGATCTTCTCGGATACTTCCCAGAGTTTTTTCGCGAGACCTTCATCCATCGCGTCGGGGCGCGTCTCGCCGATGTTGTTGTGCGAGAAAAATTTTCCAGAGATGTCTGCGACCTGCGGATTGGTTGCACAATACACTTCTGTGGATGCGCCTTGCGGAATGCTCTTGAGGAACACGGGGCCAGCCATGAAAAATGCGACGCCCACGAACGGATTCATGCTCCGCGTGAGGTTGGTAGCGATGACCCCCGGATGCAGGGAGTTTGCGGTTTTTTTCGTGCCCGCAAAACGCTTCGCGAGCTCGTTGGCAAAAAGAATGTTCGCGAGCTTCGACTGACCATAATTACCGAACGGGCTGTAGCCCTTGGAGCCGTCGAGATTGTCGAACTGGATTCCTTCTTTCGGTGCACGACGATGCGCGTCGCTGCTGACCATCACCACGCGACCGGTGTCGGTGAGCCGGTCGAGCAATCCGGTGACGAGCATGAAGTGGCCGATGTGATTCGTGAAAAACTGCAGCTCGTAGCCGAACACGGTTTCGAGCTTGGGCAAGGCCATGATGCCGGCGTTGCAAATGATCGCGTCGAGCTTGATTTTACGGTCTGTCAGCCCTGCCACGCACATGCGCACGCTCTGCGGATCGGAGAGCTCGCAAGCCATGGGAATGGTCTCGCCGCTGACTTTGTCGCAAGCCACTTGTGCCTTGTCGACGGTGCGCGAGGTGCCGACGACGCGCGCGCCGCGCATCGCGAGAACGCGAAAGGCCTCGAATCCGATCCCAGAATTGCAGCCGGTGATGAGGATTGTTTTTCCGGCGAGTGACATTCCTTCAGTCACGTCTTCCGCGGTGGAGCCGTAACCAAATCCGCTCGGCCCCTTGCCCGCGATCATCGAATAGAGAGACATGGCGCGCAGCTTACGCCGAGGTGCGCAGCAAGTTCTCTCGTTTCGTTCTTTTCTTCACCACGTCTCACCGAAGGGACGGGCCTCCACCTCGAACGACCACGTCGAGCGCGGCTGAGTCGCCGTCGCAAAGACAGTCGTCGCGATGTCTGCGGGTTTGACGAAGAACGTGTCGGGCTTGTCCTTCATGTGCTCGCGCGTTCGAGGCAAGTCTACGACGCCGTCCACGATGATGAGCGCGACGTGAATTCCGGATGGCCAAAGTGATCGAGCCATCGATTCGCAGAGACTCTTCTGCGCGGCTTTGGCGGGCGCAAATGCCGCCGTCTTCACGTTGCCACGCCGTGATGCGCTCGCGCCGATCACGATGATCGCCCCATTTTTGTGGGCCTTCATCGATGGGACGACCGCTTTGGCGGTCGCGAAAAGCCCGAGCGCATTCACGCGCCACGAGCTCTCGAAATCGCTGACGGTGGTCTCTTCGATCGATCCGAAGACGCCGGAGCCGGCATTGAAGACTACGACGCTGACCTCGCCGAGATCGTTCTTGATCTCCGAAAATGCGCGTGTGACCGACGCGGGATCCGAGACATCGCACACGTATGCTTTCGATCCGCCACCGACTTCGGCAGCGAGCTTTTTCGAGAGATCGTCTTTGCGCGACAGGAGCGCGACCACGTATCCCTCGGCTGCGAATTTTCGGGCGCACGCCTCGCCGTTGCCTGGACCGATACCGATGACTGCGCAGATTTTCTTGGTTTCGTTTTCGTCGCTCATGGTGCGCGTATCTTAGTGACGAAACCGATGTTTGATGGATGCAACCAGTAGAGGGGAAGACAGGGAGACGGTGACGCCGGGTTTTTGAACGCAGCGGAAGCTCTCACGGTGTCGCGGGATGGTCGGATTTGCCGCAAATTCCCGACTCGCGTGCGTGGGTGGCAACCGCTGCGACGCTGGACGGGCGCATCTCGATGATCGGAGGATCCTCGATCAACGACGCGTCAGCTCGGTTAGCTGCTGCATCAACGACGTTGCCGCGTCGATGAGCGGCCCTGCCATCGGATCTTCCGCGAGCACCTCGAAAGGTCCTTCACCGAACGCTATGCCTGCGGGCGTCAGCATGCTCAGACGAATCACTCCGAAATCCGGCGCCGGACGCCGCGGGCTCTCCCATACGCCAATGTTCGGAAGGATCGCGCGACCTGCGTCGAGCACGCGCTTCACGTGTGGATTGAGTGACGGACTGGGCCGCTCCCACGCAACACCGCTCCCCGAATAGTTCCAATAACGCGCAGTGAAGTCCGAATACGCGGCGAGCAGATCGAGGCCGCTCTCCATTCCAACCTCGACGACGACGCCGTACAAATAACTCGCGACCTCAGGTGGCGGCGCGTGACCGAGCGAGCGCAGCGCATTCCAAGCTTGCAGCGTCATGCGCGCCTCGAGGTTCGGCAGCGCCGTAATTCGCAGCAACGCTTGTTGAGCTTCCGCGTTCTCGCCGCTCTTCAAAAAATCGCGAGCGCTGCGGAACGAAATCCACGGCTCGATCGTCGTGGCGTTGGAATTGGCGAGCCACTCGTCGAGGGGCATGTCACCGAAAAGTGTGTCGCGCATGCTTAGGCTCACGGAAGTCATGACGACGTCGATCTCTCCTGATTTCGGCTCGAATATGCCGAGAGTGCCAGGCCGGTTGCAACTGAAACCATCTCGCCACCCGCGCGAATTTTGTCGGCTCCGAAGCGCTCGTCGAAGATGCGGCGCACCGCAGGAACGAACGACGTGCCTCCAGTCATGAAGACTTGATCGATCTCGTTGGCTTTTACGCCGCTGCTCGCGAGCAGACGGTCGACGCATTCGGACATCGACGTGGTCTCGTCTTCGATGAGCGCCTCGAGATCTTTGCGCGTGAGATTCGCTTCGATCTTCAGCGGGTCGTCCACGAACGAGAACGTCGTCTGATCCGCGGTACTCAGTGCGACCTTGGCGCGCTCTACGGCGCGATAGAGGTGATAGCCGAGGTCGTAATCCAAAATATGAATGAGGGCTTCGATCTTCTCCGGCTCGTCCGACTGCGACTCGATCTCTTGGAGGAGCTCGGTATTTTTTTTCGTCTTCAAAAACGAAAGGTGATGCCAGCGCCTCAGCTTTCCATAAATCCAAACCGGCACGTCGAGCTTCGCGCCGAACATCGCGCGGTACGTGGAGCCGAGCCCCAAATGCGGCGCGACGACATGATGGAGAATTTTTGCATCGAGCGCATCACCAGCGATTCCGACGCCATCGCTTCCGAGAATTTTTCGTCGAGCTTGCGCGCGATGTGATGGGCCGACGTCGATGATCGAAAAGTCGCTGGTGCCGCCGCCGAAGTCTGCGACGAGGACTCTCTCGTCATGATCGAGCGACTGCTCATAATAAAAAGCAGCAGCCACCGGCTCGTATTCGAATCTCACGTCGGTGAAGCCGACGCGCGCAAATGCCTCTTTTAGCCGGGTGATCGCGAGCTCGCCCAGAGGGCTGGGTTCCCTTCGGTCATCGTCTTCTGCGCCGTCACCATGTGCAAAATGCACGGGTCGACCGACCGTGATTTTCGATCCGAGTGGCCCGAGCTCTTCTTCGGCGCGCGCGCGTAGATCGGCGAGCAAGAGCGTAACGAGATCGACAATGGTGTGCGTGCGACCATAAATGCTGGTCGCTTGAAAACCGCGGTCTGCCAAATACGATTTGAGCGACTGAATGAGACGGCCACTGCCCTGCCCTTCCAAGTAATTCGCGATGGCGCGTGGACCAGCGACCGCGAGGTAGCGACCGTTCTCGTCGCGCGCCTCGGGGTGGAAATAAAGGATGGACCGAAACGTGGAGACAA
>JBDTFL010000117.1:0-4443 GCA_039937955.1 Polyangiaceae bacterium
CGATGAGCGCAATCTCCGCGACGCGCTCATCCGACGAGTGACGCGGGCGCGGCAAATTCACTTTCAAAATATCCAAGATGCGACCGGGACGCGTACCCATCAAAACGATGCGGTCCGCCAATCGCACCGCTTCGATCACGCTGTGCGTGACGAACACCATCGTCTTTTTCGTCTCGAGATGGATGCGCTCCACCTCCGCATGCAGAAGCTCTCGCGTCTGCGCATCGAGCGCGCCGAACGGCTCGTCGAGCAAGAGAACCGCCGGATCACTCGCGAGCGCGCGCGCGATTGCACCACGCTGCCGCATTCCACCCGACAGCTCGTGCGGATGCCGATCGCGAAAATGCCACAAATGCACGAGCCGCAAGAGTGACTCCACGCGCTCCGTTTTCGCCTTCGCATCCAGCTTCGCGAGCTCCAGCGGAAACGCGATGTTCTGCTCGAGCGTGAGCCACGGAAAAAGCGCTGCGTCCTGGAACACCACCGCGCGATCGGGACCGGGCCCCACCACGTTTTCGCCGGCCGCACGCACGCGACCGCTGGTCGGTTTCACGAGACCCGCGATGATGTTGAGGAGCGTCGATTTTCCACTGCCCGAAGGACCGAGCAGACAAATCAGCTCGCCTTGATCAACCGTCAGCGAAATATTTTCGAGGGCCAACGTGCCCGCACGATTTTTGAGCGCGAAGCTGCACGACACGCCTTCGATCGAAATCGCCGGACCTGCGGCCACAACGACACTGGAGGCGTCGATAGCGATCTCGCCAGCGCCCCCTCGGAACGAATTCGCTAAGCCGAACACACGTCTATTATAACATCGTCTCCTTTACAGACAAGCGTCACGAATTCGAAATGATGCGCATTCGTCCCAAAAAGTGGTTGATCTTTCGTCGTGCGACAACCAGATTGATAGACGTGTCAGCTATAGAAACGAAACTTTCTACCAAAACGGACACATTTTCGACGCCGAAAACGGTATCCGAGGCTGGGGCGGTGCTCTGGCTGACCGGCCTTTCAGGTGCAGGAAAATCGACGCTCGCCGACGCGCTCGTGCCTCGGCTGCGCGCTGCCGGAAAAAAAGTAGAGGTGCTCGACGGCGACGTCGTTCGCACGCACCTCTCCAAAGGTCTGGGATTTTCGCGCGAGGATCGCGATCTGAACGTGGCGCGCATCGCGTTCGTTGCGGGCCTGCTCGCCCGTAATGGTGTCGTCGTTTTGGTCGCTGCGGTTTCGCCGTTTCGTTCGGCACGCGACGACGCACGAAACGCGATCGTCACGGCAGGGGCAAAATTCATGGAGATTCACGTCGCACCTCCGCTCGCGGAGTGCATCAAGCGAGACGTGAAGGGCCTCTACAAAAAAGCGATCGCCGGGGAAATCGCCCAGTTCACCGGCGTGAGTGATCCGTACGAGGAGCCGCTCACTCCAGAAGTCAAAGTGGATACGAGCATCATCTCGGTCGACGAAGGCGTGCAGCACATCGAAGCGCATCTGCGCACTCTTCTGGACGCGACCAAACCCATCGCTATTTCGAGGACTCAATGACTGACGCTCCGTTTCTGCCGAAGTTCTCCAAGCCGAGCGACATCGACGAGTTCGTGTCGATGCTCGAAAAATTCGAGAAGGGCGAGCTCACGAACGAAGCATTTCGCGCGTTCCGTCTGACCCGCGGTGTTTACGGTCAACGCCAAGACGGCGTGCAAATGCTGCGCGTGAAAGTGCCGATGGGCCTGCTCGGAAAAGAGCAGCTCGACGCATTCGCAGAAGTCGCCGACACATACGCGCACGGCATCGGTCACATCACCACGCGTCAAAATCTGCAGTTCCATTTCATGAAAATGGACGACGCAGAAGCCGCGATGCGCATTTGCGACCAGGCCGGTCTCACCACACGCGAGGCATGCGGCAACTCGGTGCGCAACGTGATCGCCTGCGAAAATGCGGAGATTTGCGATGGCGCGCCGTTCGACGTCTCGCCGTACGCCGAAGCGCTCGTACGTTATTTTCTGCGACACCCGCTCGCCGCGACGTTGCCGCGCAAATTCAAAGTCGCATTCAGCGGCTGTCCCGACGACTGCGCGCGCGGCGCCATCAACGACATCGGCTTCGTCGCTCAAGTGAAAGACGGCGAGATCGGTTTCAAAGTTTTGTGCGCTGGCGGTTTGTCGAGCTCACCCCAAGCCGCGATCGTGCTGCACGATTTCGTTCCCGCCGCAGACGTCGCGCGGGTCGGTGAATCGATTTTGCGTTTGTTCGATGCGCTCGGCAATCGCACGAACCGCGAACGCGCGCGCTTGAAATACGTTTTACGAAAGCTCGGCGAAGAGCAATTCCGCGCGAAATACGCGGAAATTCGCGCGCAAGTCGATGCCGAGGCCAAGGCCGATTTGCTCCCGGTCGACTCGCCGAAACGCACGCCGGCACCCGCCGTCGAAGGTGAACGAGGCCCAAATGAACGAGGACCGGGCTACTTGCCGTGGCGCGCGGATGCGGTCGTCGATCAAAAGCAAAAGGGCTATGTCGCAGTGCACATTCGACTGGTGCTCGGCGATCTCACGTCAGCTCAAATGCGCGGCATCGGAGATCTGCTTTCGAAATACGGAGACGGCAGCGCGCGCATCACGGTCGACCAAAATATTTTGATCCCTTGGGTGGACGTGCGGTCACTCCCCGCGATCCACAAAGACCTGGCAGCACTCGACCTCGTCAAGCTGGGCCGCGCAACGGCGAGCGACGTCACGTCGTGTCCGGGCGCCTCGTCGTGCAACTTGGCGATCACCTCGAGCAAAACGTTGGCGACCGCGATCACCGATCGCCTGGAAAAAGACGACGCAAAGTCACTTTCGGCAACGGCGACAGCGTCGATCAAGATCAGCGGCTGCTCGCACTCGTGCGGACAACATCACGTCGCCGACATCGGCTGGCACGGCGCCGCGAAGCACGCGTTCGGAAAAGAAGGACCGTCGGTTCCCGTTTATCAATTGCATCTCGGCGGCGGAGTAGATGCCCGAGGCGCGAGATTTGGTCGCCAAGTCGTGAAGATCACCGCGAAGCGCGTCCCCGATGCCGTCGTCGCACTTTTGAAATTGTTCGACGCGGAGAAAATCGAAGGCCAGTCGGTCGCGCAATTTTTCGAGACCATCGACCCGAAGAAGGTCGTTGCCGCGCTCGGCGAATCCACGCGTCCGTATGAGCCAGGTGACGAAACCGATATTGGCCAAACCACTGGTTTTCTCGTGGAAACGCGAGACGGTGAGTGCGCCGCGTGATGTTGTCGACGCCAAAAATCGATTTTGAAAACGGTCGCCTGGAGCTCTTGTCACCCGAGGATCGCCTCGCGTTCGCCGTCGATCTTTTCGGCGACAAGCTGATGTTCACGTCGTCGTTCGGTGCCGGCAGCGCAGTGCTGCTCCATTTGTGGAGCCGCGTGGCGAAAAATCTGCCGGTGATTTTTTTGGACACGGGTTTCTTGTTCGCAGAAACGCTCGCCTACAAAGACGAGCTCGCGAAGCGCCTCGGTCTGAACGTGAAGACCGTGCACCCAGCAGTAGCGCGCGAAGAATTTCTGGCGCTGAACGGCTTGGACGTCATGCATGAGAATTCGGATCTCTGCTGCGCCCACAACAAGGTCGCGCCGCTCGCGCCCGTTTTGAAGAGTGCCGACGCGTGGGTCTCCGGTTTGCGCCGCGATCAGTCGGAGAGCCGCAAAAACACGCCGATTCTGCTTCCGACCGCACGCGACGAAGGTCAGGGCTCGTATTTGAAAGTGCATCCGCTGGCTACCCTCACTTCTGCAGATGTTGCAGAATACATGCAAAAATTCGCGCTGCCCGAGCACCCGCTCCGCGCGAAACGATATTTGTCGATCGGTTGTGAGCCGTGCACGCGTCCGGTGGAAGACGGCGAAGACGAGCGCGCGGGTCGTTGGGCGGGCAGTGGCAAGACCGAGTGCGGTTTGCATTCGCGTACGCTGAATCAGGCGGCCAAGTGATGACCAAATGGAATCCCGCTCTCGGGGCCAATCCGAAAATCAGTCGCCGCGAAGCCGTCCTCGGAATCGGCGCATTGCTCGCCACCGGCGTGTCTGCTTGTCATCGCGTCGACAGCGGTGACGCAGGCGTTTTGCGCATCGGCTATTTGGCGAACGTCACGCACTCACCCATGATCGCCGGCGTAGCGTCGGGTCGTATCGCCAAAGCCATCGCACCGATCAAGCTGGAAACAAGGGTATTTCGCGCTGGTCCAGCGGTCGTAGAAGCATTGCTCAGCAAATCGATCGACCTCGGCACCAGCGGACCGGCACCCGTCGTCATCACCCAAGCGCGTTACGGAGACGGCACCCTCGAGGTCGAATCGGGCTGCGCGTCGGGCGGCGCATCGTTCGTCATTCGCAAGGGTCTCAACGTCCAAGCCGCTGCGGACCTTCGCGGAAAATCGGTCGCG
>JBDTFL010000118.1:0-7933 GCA_039937955.1 Polyangiaceae bacterium
ATCATGTTGCCAAATCACAGCCCGCTGAAGGTGGCCGAACTATTCCGTGTATTGCACACGCTTTTTCCAGAGCGCATCGATTTGGGTTTGGGGAGAGCGGCGGGGACCGATCCGCGAACCGCGTCCGCCTTGAGGCGCGCCGCGCAGCTTCGATCGGCGGATGATTTTCCGGCGCAGATGAACGAGCTGCTTTCGTATTTCGAAGATGGCTCCGAAGTGCGCGAAGCGTTTGCGCGCACGGTTCGCGCGATTCCGACCGGCGTGCCTACGCCCGAGATTTTCATTTTGGGATCGAGTGACTATGGCGGAGCGTTTGCCGCTAAAAATGGCTTCGGATTCGCTTTTGCGCATCACATCAATCCGGTGGACGCGGCGAACGTGACGCAAAAATACCGCACTGATTTTCAACCTTCGCACTATTCGAAAGCGCCGTACGTCATCCTCGGGCTCGCGGCGATTTGTGCGCCGAACGACGACGTCGCAAACGATCTGAAGACGGTGGCAAAGCTCGGCGCGCTCCAATTTTCGGTCGGGCTTCGCGACCTGCCGATCCCGACTCTGGCCGACGCGAAAGCTTACGAATGGGACGACGAAGATCGCGCGCTCGCCGAAGCGTTCAACGGACGCGGCTTCATCGGCACCGCGACAGAACTTCTTCCCAAGCTCGAGGCGCTCATCGACGAATGCGGCGCAGACGAATTGATGATCATGAGCAACCCTCATGATCACGAGCAGCGTAAAGCGAGCTACTCGCTGCTGAGAGATGCTTTCGCGATGGGTGTCTCGAGCGTGACACCGCCCACCGCGACATAGAGCTGGCCGTCGTTGCGGGTGATCTCGAGCGTCGTGTTGCGCGATATTTTCTCTTCGAGCGCAGCCAAAAATTCGGGGGTGAAACGAAATACATCGATCTCGTTCATGCGATGAATCGGCTTGTTTAGAGCCTCTTTGCGCAGCATCTGCATTTCGACGTGCGTATAGATTTGCACGCGGCGCGCGGCTTTCGCGGCTTTGTGCAAGCGCTCGGCAGACGGTGCGCCCACGTCGATCCACGCCAGAAAAATTCCCGTTGGATCATGGATTGCCACCGGCGGCTCCTCCGCCGACGACAAACCGCCTTTGCTGAATGCGATCCCTTCTTCGTACGACAAACAGTACGCAAGCGTGCGGGTGAGCATGTAGCGCATGCCCTCCGAAGGGTGCCGCGCGATGCGCAGATCGAGCGATTCATAGACGCTGCGATCCACATCCGAGAGCGCGATCTCGAAATGGTAGATCGTCGCGCCGAGCGCCATCTTTAAGGAGTGCCGTAACCGTAACGCGTGCGCAGATCGGGCAACGCTGCCGAGATCGCGTCGCGTGAGGCTTCGCGCAATTTGCCGACGTCGGCGATGGTCATTCCGGTCGTGGGGATCGGCTCCAAGACTTTTGCGCAGGCGTGCGCTTTGCCGAACCACAAAGAATGTTTCGGGCGCATCTCACGCGTGCCGGCAAGTGCGACCGGCAAAACGGGAACGCCGGTGCGAATGGCCAGGTGAAATGCGCCGTCTTTGAAGGGCAAAAGCTCACCGCCTTTGGAGCGCGTGCCTTCGGGAAACATCATCACCGAAATGCCGCCGCGAATGGCGCGCTCGCATTCGTCCAAACAGACGCGAATGCTTTCGCCTTTGCCGCGTCGCAGCGGAATGTCTCCGCCCCAGCGCATCGCCCAACCGCTGATCGGCGGCTTGAACAATTCTTCTTTTGCGACCCAGCGCATGTCCCACGGCAACCATGACAGCAAAAACGGATCGGCCTGCGACTCGTGATTCGCGACGACGACGTAGGCTTTCGTGTCGATGTCGGCCGGGCGCTCGCCTTCCACTTCGAATTTCCAAAGTGGTGTGAGACGCGTTGCGGTGCGACCCATGCGACGCATCCACTGACCGGGTTTGCGTTGCGTCGGATCACCGCGATGACGAAGCGACGAGAGCGCCATCATCGGAAGGAACGTGCTGAGCACCGCGCTGAACTCGACGTACGTCCAAAGGCCGTAGATCGGATTCGCTTTTTTCAACGGTGCCGGTTCGGGCATGTCGATCGCCACTGCGCTCGCTTCGCTTTTCATCGTCTGAAATCCTAGCCAACTCGCAATCGAGAAACCGTCACGAATTGGCCAGAATTGGCTGTTTCGCGCCGCGTTATAGTCGCTCGAATGTCGTTTTAGGCTGACGCTTCGCGGGGTCAGTGGCGCACGGCGTTCGCGCGAATGGCTTCTGCGATGTACGCGGCGAGACCCGGTTTTCGCGAATCGTAATGCTGCGAGAAACGTGTATCTTGCACGTACATCTCGCCGAGGCCGATATGGAACGCGGGCGGGCACGAAAAAAACCAGCGTTCAAGATGCGCCCGATGCTGTTCAGCGAGATCCATGGCGCGCGCGCCGGTCGCCGGCTCTCCGGCCTCGAGAGACTCGACGAACGCGATGACGTTCGCTTCGGCTTGCAGACCCATCTCTTTCCAATCGTCCTTCGAGTAGCGACTCGTCCTTTTTTTGCTCTCCGCGTAAGCGGCGGTCTTGCCCCATTTCGTCATGACCTCGTCGGCGTATTCGGCCGGATCGAAACCGTCGAACATTTCTTTTGCGCTCATGGCGTTCTCCTTTTCATCCAAAGTGGAAAGCGTTTTGTCGACCAACAGCACGAGAGCCTGCGCGCGCTCTGCTTTTTCGATCAACAGCTCGCGCTGAGAAACAAGGACTTTTCGCCGATCGAAATCCGGCGCGTCGAGAATCTTTTGGATCTCTTCGAGACCGATATCGAGCGCGCGATAGAAGAGAATTTGCTGCAGCCGCTCCAGATCGCGGTCGCTGTACAAGCGATAACCGGACGAGCTACGCCCAGTCGGCCGGAGCAAGCCGATCTCGTCGTAATGGTGCAACGTGCGCACGCTCACCTTCGCGATGTTGGCCAACGAGCCGACCGTGTACGTCATGCTCTCTTCGTAACGCCCCACGTCGCGTGAGGGTCAAGAAGAAGAAAAATTATTTCGGCAAATAGGCCATCAGCGAAGAGAGGTCGTTCGCCGACGCGCGTGCGTCCTCGAGGCGAATGTCTTTCGCGATGACGCGATCGGCAAGGCAACGTTCCAGTGTGATCATGCCGTCGGCTTTGCCCGATTGCATGGCGCTGGAGAGCTGCGCGCCTTTGCCTTCGCGGATGATCGCCGCGATGGCGTGATTCACGCGCAAGACCTCGACCGCCGGAATGCGTCCGCCACCACGCGCGCGCGGCAAGAGTCGTTGCGCGATGATCGGGCGCAGTGAGTCGGCGAGCTGACCGCGAAGTTGATCGTGACGCTCCGGAGGAAATGCGTCGACGATGCGCTCGATGGCCGATGCCGCTCCCGAGCTATGGAGCGACGCGAGCACCAAATGGCCTGTTTCTGCGGCTGTCAGAGCATGCGCGATCGTCTCCGCGTCGCGAAGCTCTCCGATCAAAATCACGTCGGGGTCTTCGCGAAGCGCGTCGCGAATGCCGCTCGCAAAATCCGGAACGTCGCGACCTATTTCCCGACGACGCAAGAGCGAGCTCGCCGTTGCGTTCAATCCGTACTCGATGGGATCTTCGAGCGTGGTGAGCACGATGGATCGTTTGCGCAAAATTTCTTGGCAGAGCGCAGCCAGCGTCGTCGATTTTCCGGAGCCCGTTGCACCGCACACCAAAATCAAACCGTGATGGGTGTCGATGAGGGGCTCGAGCGGAATGGGCATGTGCAGCGACGCAATGGTGGGCGCCATGCGCGGCAGCAGACGGATCGCCGCAGCGATGCCGCTCGACGTGCGAAACACATGCAAACGCACGCGACCGGTTCCTGGAATTTCGATTCCGAGATCGACCGATTCACCGCGCGCGACTCGTGCGCACTCGGCCTGGCTCAACGGCAATGAGCTCGTCAGATCGATTTCACCTGGAAAATCCAGGGCAACGAGCACGCCATCGACGCGCGCGCGTGGCGTCTCACCGAACGCGAGATGCAGATCGCTCGCCTTGATCGCGGCAGCGTGTGCGATCAAACCATCGAACGCGTTGGTGTTGGTCTGTGCGTCGAACTCGCCTGACGACGTAAAATGATCGGGGTTCGCGTGCACGGGCTCGATGGCAATCTCGTGCGTGCCGGTCGTGTCATCGAACGCCTCCGGCTGGGACTGCGGTTGGGATTGCGCAGGCGCCGGCGGCGGATTTACAGCGACCTCACGCGGCGGCTCGACTCGTGGAGCAGCCTTCGGTGCGCGTTGGCTCTTCAAAAACGTGACGTCGAAACCGTCCTTCGAGCCGCGCATCGCCATGCCGACTTGAAACGATCCGAGCGAAGGCTGCTCATAGATGAAATCGACGCGGCCACGACCTTCGCGCAACACCTGCTCGCGCTCGGGCGTCAGGAGCTCACCGAGCAAATCACGAAGCGTCTCTTCGTTCGTCGCCGGCATCGAGAAACGCTTTTGCGTTCCGAACGCCAGGAGCTTCGGCTCGCGATCGGTGCCGACCCGCAGCTCGTTCGCACCTTGCGCGGTCAACATCGCGAGAATGCTGTCGATACGCGCCATGCACGGTCAGCGTACAACTCGCACGAAAGATTCCGCGTAGTATTTCCCTCGGGCAAACGGCGGCGATGGCAGATCCCTTTCGACAACCAGCGACCACACCGACGGCCAGCGCGCTTGCCAAGCTCGACGCCATGCCGGCCGATCCGATTCGCGCGATTTGTGCGGCGCTCGTCGCGTATCGACGAATCGGCGATGCAGATGCTCCCGCCCAAAGAGTTGCGACGGCCAGTGCGCTCCACATGACGAATCTCGGAGCCGCGTCGGAAGGACTGCTTCGCACATTTCAAAAACGGATCTTCGTCGACGAAGCCGCGACGACGCAGGCGCACATTTCCACGCGGCTTTATTTTTTCGCCACCTACTTCGAATCCGGAAGATGCATTTTGACGTTCGAGCGTCCGCCTCGGACGCAGAACAACGACAATTTACGCGCTCGCGGCGGCTGCGGAAATTTCGCGGCGGACTACGAGTCGCATTGCGAAGCGATCGCCGAATGGGTGGACGACGGCGAGGTCAGCATCGTCGTGCGCGACATCGACACCGCTGTTGCGCTCGGACGATTTTATTATCGCCATGTCATCGGCTTCAAAGGTGCGGCGCGCGTGGTGAGCTCGCATCCGGTCACGCTCTCGGTGATCGGCGCGATCGTCTTCCTGCTTTATCTTTTTCGTTAGCAGGGCGAAACGCCGATGCGACCTCGCGCGTAGGATCCATGAGGGGTTTGCAGGATGACGATCCACTATAAATTTAGCTCGATTTCGCATCGCATTTTCGGCGTCGCCATGCCGATGCTCGCAGCGATCACCCTCACGGATTGCACACCGAAAGAGGCGCATGCATCGGCGGCGGCGCAGCCCGTGCTCGTCGAGCTCTTCACGTCGGAAGGTTGCTCGAGCTGTCCGCCAGCCGATTCGGTGCTCGCGGATCTCGAAGCAAAACAACCGATGAACGGCGCGACGATCATCCCGCTCGCATTCCACGTCGACTATTGGAACAACTTGGGCTGGCGCGATCCGTTTTCCAGTGCGGATTGGACCGAGCGCCAAAAGAGTTACGCGCGCGCGCTGCGCGACAACAGCGTCTACACACCTGAGATGGTCGTGGACGGTCGCGACTCGTTCGTCGGAAGCCGAGAAGGTCACGCACAAGACGTCATCGCCGACGCCGCCAAACGACCGAAGGCCAGCGTCAACCTGACCACTCACGTTCTCCAAGGATCACGATCGATCACCGCAGTCGTCGGTGCGCTTCCGAGCGGATCGGGACCAGCAGATTTGTTTCTCGCGCTCACCGAGCCTCACGCGCAGATCAACGTTACGGGCGGCGAGAACGGCGGACGCATGCTCGATCACACCGCGATCGTTCGTTCGCTTCGCGTCGTCGGTGCGGTTGCAGCAGTGGGCGGATCCTTCGAAGTGCCCGCTGATTCCGCGCCGAACGAAAAACGACGCGCCGTGATTTTCGTTCAAGAACGCGCCACGCGCGCCATTCTCGGCGTAGCGACGATCAGCCTTTAAAATAGGCAGATCAGCGACTCGATATGCATCGTGGGTCGGCGCCGAAGATACGCTGCCACGCGCTCCGATCGTGTGCGGGAAGCACGATGACGTTGGGTGCGGCCTGATGCATTTGCGTGATGCGCGAGACTGCGGCGTCGGCAGCGGAACGGTTTTCGTCGGTTGAAGCCATGACCACGCCCTTGGTCAATCGTCGGTCGACCGCTTCGCTGAGGTTCACGGCGTCCCCGACGTGAAAAATTCTCAAGGTCGAGCTCACGTTCACGAACGTGCCGATGCTGCCGGGCGTGTGCCCAAAGAGCTTTACGACGACCACCGAGCCGTCGCCGAAAATGTCTGCGCTCTCGTCGAACGTTTCGTAAGGCGTCTTCTTGAAGACGATGTCGTGCACGCGACCATGGATCGCTTTCGCTTGATCTTGGATCACTTGCACGTTGCGATGCGTTTCTGAATCCTCGGAAAATTCTCGCTCTTCGTGCGGCATGAGCAACGTGGCGTGCGGAAGATCGACAGCGCCGCCAATGTGATCCGGATGCGCATGCGACGCGATGATGCCGAACAGATTTTCTGGATCCACTCCCAGGTCACGCAGCGCTACGGGGGCTGATTTCAAAATGCGACTACTGCCCGGAAGCGTCTCGAGCCACGCGTGGTCGTACGGACCGTAATCTTTGATTTCATCGTGAAAATGGCTGGAACTGCCGATATCGATGACCACTGTTCCGCGCGGATGCTCGACGACCAAACCCGAAATCGTGACGTCCCACCTGGGCGCGTGCGTGACGCCCGCACTACCGAGCTGACCCCACGCCTCGTTGCGCGCGAATTCTGCCCAGCAAATTTTCAGATCCGGGCGCGAGAGAATTTCCGCAGGTGCGACGCGCGCATGCGAAGGCGCCGCCGCGATCGGCACCGCGCGAAACAGTCCGAAGGCGAGCACCGCAAGAACGACGATGAACAGTGCGATGCGTGAGCTGCTGCGTTTCGACGATTTCATGTGAGTCCCTCATTTTTCAAAAGACGCGCGATTTCTTTTTGTGCGACCTCCAGCGAGCGTGTGGAACGACGCGCCTTCGCGACGACGATGGCGCCCTCCACGATCGACAAGAAGAGCTCCGCCAAATCATCCGCACGCGCCGGTTTCGCGCCCGCTTTGATCAGGCGGTTCTTTACGACCGAATGCCACATGACGACGATCTCTCCGAGGCGCTCGCGCACCTGCGGAAGATCCGGTGCTTCAGCAGCGACCGTTCCCATCGGGCAACCGACCTTGAAGCTGGAGCTCGCGAGCTCCGCGCTCAGAAACGCGAAAATATTCGCGAGACCGGTTTTGGCGCTCTTGCTCGAGTCCAGCGCCATCTTCATCAGCTCACACATGTCTGCGCCGGTTTGCTGCAGCGCCTCGGCAACGAGCTGCTCTTTGCCGCCTGGAAAATGAAAATACAACGATCCCTTTGGCGCGCCGCTCGCCGCGACGACATCCAACATTCCTGTCGAGGCAACACCTCTCTCGCGAAGCAGCTGCGCGGTCGTTCGAAGAAGCCGCTCTCTCGTGTCGGTCGCCATGAATTATATATAGACCGGTCTGTATAATTTGCAAGGAAGTGAAAGGCCGTTCTCGGTTGGATACCCTCAACGCATGAACGGCCTCGTTTTTGGCTGCTTTAGCGCTCGCTACGCAGAAGCTCGCCCGGCAGTCTTCTGCCAGGTCGGACGCTCACTGATGCGATTCCACCAGGCGCTGACGTGCGGGTGCTTGGCGACCATTTCTTTGAACGGGCTGCCCATCGCATACTCGAAGTACGGCATGAAGCAGATATCGGCGAGCGAG
>JBDTFL010000119.1:0-3115 GCA_039937955.1 Polyangiaceae bacterium
CAATCCGACGCGAGCGCAGATTCCGGAAGTGACTCGGGCGGATTCATTGGCCCTCCGCCGCCCGCGTCTATTTGTGATCCGTCGGCGACATTTGCTGCAGGGACCGCTCTCACCATCTCGACGTCGGATGACGACGTGCTCGATGCGATCACGCCCGACGAGCTCACCATCGTGTGGACACAAGGCAGCGGCGCGAGTGCCACCGTCGATTACGCCGATCGCACGAGCGCGAGCAGCGATTTCGATTCACCGCAAAAGCTCGGGAACGGTCTCTACACCGCCGATCGCGTTGCGGTCAGCCCCGACGGCTTGCGCCTCGTCGTCGTCAACGCCATCGCCACTACCGGATTTTCCGAGATGACCCGCACCGCGCGCACCGGAGCTGGCAGCACGTTCGGTGCAGCCGCGTTGGGGAGCTTCTCGAACGTCGACTCCAACGCGCCTTTCGGTGCATCGCTCGGCGACCCTGTCGTCGATTCGAACGACACCGCATTTTATTATTCGGTGTACGGCGTCGGCGCCGCGAAAACGCTCTATCGCGCGTTGCGACTCTTGCCGACCGACGTCTGGGGGAACGGCGGCGCGCTCAACGTCGCGGCTGGGTTGCAAGCGTCCGGATCGATGCGTCGCAGGCCGAGCGGCATTTCATCCGACGGCCAAACGCTCTTCTTCTTCGATCAAGTGACGGGCACCGAACGTGACGCGTGGATCAACGAAACGACGGGACAGTTCGATTCATTCGCCGATCTCGGCGCCCGACTTTGGGCAGCACCTGCGACCAGCTGCGGAAAGCTCTACTATTCAGCAACGGGAACGAGCTCTGTGGATCTGTACGTCGCCACACATTGAACGTGCTGCGTCGTGCGTTACATTCTCGCGCATGCCCGAATATCGAAAGACCGCCGAAGCCGTCGCGAAGCTCACTCCCGAGCAGCGCCGTGTGACGCAGGAGAGTGCAACGGAGCGCCCTGGCACCGGCGAATATTTGAACAATCACGACCCGGGAATTTACGTGGATATCGTGTCGGGTGAGCCGCTGTTTGCTTCGGCCGACAAATTCGAATCGGGTTGTGGTTGGCCGAGCTTCACCAAACCGATCGAGCCGGCGTACGTCGCGGAGATCAAAGACGCGACGCACGGCATGACTCGTATCGAGGTGCGCTCCAAGCATGGCGACAGTCATCTCGGTCACGTGTTTCCGGATGGTCCGAAAGATCGCGGAGGGCTGCGCTACTGCATCAATTCAGCGTCGCTGCGCTTCGTGCCCAAGAAGGACATGGAAGCCGAAGGTTACGGCGCGTACTTGAATCAGATCGAATAGACGCGGGTCAATCGGCAGCCGGCTTCGACCAGTCGCCGTGCTCCAAAACTTTCATTTCGCATTTCGGCGTGTCGCCGATCAGTGTGGAGAACTCATCGCCGCACACCTTCGTATCGGCGACGCTCGAGGACGAGACGAGCTTACCGGATGCGTCGTAGTAGTCGGTGCCGTCGCCCATTCCTTCTTGAAGGTGAATGAAGCGATACGCGCCGCAGGTTCCGATATCGAAGCGCATGAACGTGCCGGGCGCCTCCGGTTTGCGTGCATAAGCCGCCACTTCGTCGAAGCTCGGGCAACTCGTACGCGCGCAGTACGCCGCGAGCGATTCGTTGCAATGCGAGTCAGGCGTGACGGCGCTCGCCGGCGGAGGATTTACTGCGGGCGCGCTGCACGCAACCGTGACGGCGGAGAGAGCAGCAACAGCGGCGACGATCCATGCGTGACGTTTCATGCATGAGAAACGCGCGGCGCCGCGAAATCTTACAGCGCGCGAATCGGCTTGTTTTTGGCTACCACGCGTATTTTTTGAAGAACGCCCACTCGAGCGCGGTGGCATCTGCATATGTCGGGCACGCGAAGGTCGCGCCTTGTCCCGACTTGCTACCGCCCGCCCAACAATGGCCCATGGCAGTGAACGTGCAGAGCTCGACTTGGCCATCCGCCGGACAACTGTCGTACACGTAACATTGTCCGTCGCCGCTCGAGCCGTTCGTCGTCACCGTGGTGTACGTCGAACCGCACCCATTTTTAGCGGCCCACAGCTTCGCGGACGCTGCGTAGCTCGGTTGCGCAACGCCGTTCGGATCGTCGCAACCATCTGGAATGAGCGGGTCCGCGACGCCGTGAAAAATGATGGTGGGCACATGGCCCGTGGTGCACGTGCTGAGATCACCGACGGTGCCACCCGAATGCGGCGCGACTGCACGGATGTCGCTGCGATGACATGCGAGATGATGCGAGAAATATCCGCCCATCGAAAACCCGGTGGCGAAGCGATGCGCGCTGTCGAGGCATTGATCGTTTTCGACGTCGGCGGTCATCGCGTCCATGAATCCGAAATCGTCGCCGCTCGAGCTTTCGGTTTGAACGTTGCCGCACACGGTTTCGCCGGTGTCGTCGACGTTCCAAGGAGCCGCGAGCGAGTCCGCGCCGCCGAGGCCGTCTGGAAATACGACTGCGATCCCCTCACTGTCGGCCAGCGCGGCGTATTGCGTGATGTCGTGCATTTGCTGTCCGCTCATCGTGTAACCGTGAAACACGAATACGAACGGCAGCGGTTTTTTCGGGTCCGCAGAGGTCGGCAAGTAGGTGAGGTACGTGCGCTTCACGCCGCCGACCATCACGTTGCGATTCGTGAGCCCGCGCATTCCGGTGCGCGTTCCGCAATCGATGACCGCACCGTCCGGCGAACGTGCTGCGTCACCATTCGAAGAAGACGCGTCGCTCTTCGCGAGAGATCCGTCATCGAGCGCGCTGCTCGATGCATCGCCGGTCGTGCTGTTTCCGGGATTTGCGGAGACAATTGTGTCGTCCGACCCGCAGGCAGCGATGCAAACGCTGGCGATGCCCGCCATGAAAACGAGCGCGCCGCCTCTTCGGGCAAGCAACAAATCTCGGCGCCGCACCCCTCCTTAGTAGTGGAGTCGTCGCCAAGCGCAAGTGGGCTACACGAAAACGGGGCGCTTCATTCCGCGAGCTTCGCGATGTCGGGGACCTCGAGCACGTGTTTGTCGCAGCCTCTCGTGACCGCGTGGATCATCGCGCGACCGACTTGCTGCAACGTGAGCAGCGGAA
>JBDTFL010000120.1:0-8298 GCA_039937955.1 Polyangiaceae bacterium
GAGAGGCCCGGCGTGCTCAGCATGGTCAGGTCGGGTTTCATTTAGAGGCGGCCAATCTTCCCGAGGCCGCGCGCTTGTCCTTCGAGCGCATCGGCACCGGGTGCAGCTGACGGCTTCTTCGTCGTCGCGCGACGTTGCGGACGTGCGGTGACGCGAAGGTCAGGACGCAGCTCGGCAGGTTTCTCCGACTCGGCAACGCGCGAGCGCTGAACGAGAGCCGCGAGACGCTCACCGAGCTGCTGCGATCGCTCACCGATCTCGCCGGGGCGATACGTCGGCGCGAAACGCGGGCTCGTTTGCGTTTGCTCGGGTTGTTCGATTTCTTCTTGCTCGCTCGGCTCCGGATCCGGAAGTGATGCGAGCGTTTGAATCGAGCTTGGCGTGACGCCGAGGAGCAATCGTTGACCGTCGACGTCGACGACGATGAGCTCGGTGCGAACGCCGATCGACAGCTTTTTCAGCACTTGCAGCGATCGGATCGTTTCCACCGGTCGGCGCTTGTCGCTGTGCTTTTTGAACGCGTATGCGCCCGCTGCAATCATCGCGAGCGCAGCAACGAGCTTCCACGCGGCGTACTTGTCGATCGGGTCTTGCGCGAGCGCGAGAGGATGCGGCTCACGAAGTTGAAGCGGCGTTGCAGACGGCGCAGTCGCGATCGGTGCTGCTGCTGCGCTCGGAGCGGCGGGAGCGGTGGGTGCGATGGCCGATGTTGCGGCAGTCGTCGCGGGTGCCGGAGATTCGTCAGCCGAGCAGACGGTCGCCGTCAGACTCGTGGCGAAGAGCGTCAGCGCCGTGACGAAGGTTCGCGCAGTGCGGAAATTCAGCCGTTTCATTGTTCGTCTCCCCCGGTCGGTGCGTGGATTTCGGTGATGCGAATTCCGTAACGATCGCCGAGAACGACGGCTTCGCCGTGTCCGAGCAATTTGCCGTTGACGTAAACGTCGAGCGGCTCGCCCGCAGACTTCGAAAGCTCGAGGGTCTGACCCGCTGCGAGCTTGAGCACGTCGGCGATACGCATGCGCCGACGGCCTATTTCTACGGTGATTTCGACCTCCACATCGCGAAGCATGTGGAACGCGTCGAACGAAGCTTCACTCTTTGCGAGAGGTTGCGCTTCGGGTTTCAAACTTTGCGGAGAATCGACCGCGGCCATGAGAGTCACCTTTTCTTTCTCGTCGGCGAAAAAATTCGCCGCGCGAGAAGCGAGCTGGCATCGCCAATTCGGCGACGCTCACTCAGGTACTCTTCAACCTTCGTGCCCGCGATCGAGACGCACGGCGATCTGTCCGTTGATGGCAGTCGGGCGTCCGGAGAAAATCGGTTTTCCTTGCGCGAGAACGTCGACGCTGCCGGTGAGCGGCGCATCCAAACGAAGCGTGTCTCCCGGTTGCAAGCGCGCGATGTCGTGCAGGCGCATGCGTGCGCGTCCGAGCTCGGCGACCAATTCGACCTCGATGCGTTCGACGGTTCCCGCGATGCGCGGATCCAGAGACTCGCTCGCTTTCGTCGTTTCGCCGCTCGCGCGCGCCAAGAGCGCATCCTTCGCGATCGCCAAAACGATGCGGCCAACATGCTCACCGTCACCTACCTCGATGATGGTCGTGATGGGCGCAGTCTCGCCGTGCGCTTCCGGCGCCGACTTCGCGCGCGGTGCGAGGGTGAGGCCAGCACGCGCCAAAGCCTCGGAAAAAGCCCCGCAAACCCCGGTCGACACGCGAGCCATCAATGCGGTCTGCGTCGTGGTGAGCAGCGGTGCAGTGAGCGCAGGCGGCGCTTTTCCTTCACCACCGAGTAGCCCGTCGAGCACCATCGCAACGGCAGCGCCGTCGAATGCGATGATCCCCGCGGAGCCTCCCGGCTCGATCGTGAGCTGCGCAAGATGCCAAGGTTTGGTCAGCGCCTCGATCGTCGACTCGAGCGAAACGGCTTGCACCGAGTGCACCTTCACCGGCAACGCGTTGCGGCCGACGAAGGGAATTGCACGACGAATCGCACCCTCCAGCGCCTGCGACGCCTCCGCGAGAATTTCGATCGCGCGACGAACGCGGCTTCCTTCTGCGGCAATTGCGATGAGCTGATTCGGCGGGTCGCTCGTTTTCATTGGACGACGAAGTCGGTGATCAAGATCCGTTCTGCATCTGCAGCGCCCGAGCTCTTGATCTTCTCGAGGATTTCTCCGCGAGTTTTTTCGGCGCTTTTCGGATCGGTCAGATCGTCGAACGACGCAGCGCGCAGGTAGGTGAGCACGGCGTCGCGAATGCGCGGTTGCAGCTCTTTCGTCTCTTCTTCTTTTGCTTTTGCGTCGAACTCGACGGCCAGCGTGAGCTTCACGGGGTGCGTCTTGTGCGACTCGTCCTCGGTCATCACGAGAAACGGAGCGAGCGCAATGGTCGGCCCCGGAGCCTTCTCGACTTTCATTTCGATCGCCGCCGGCGGGTTCGCCGCATGCGCCGCAGCGATCTTTGCGCCACCGAATGCGCCGCCTGCCGCGAGCATCGCCGGAAGCACGATGTTCATGATCCCGCTTGATTTTGCGGGTTTCACGGGGGCTGCGGTTGCTGCGGCTTCGGCCGGGGATGCTGTTTCTTCGCTCATGACGTTGGGCTCGAGAGGTGTTGGTTTTTTTGAAGCGTCGAAATCACTGCTTCATGCTGATCACGTCTTGCAGCATTTGATCCGCAGTCGTGATCGTCTTGGAGTTTGCTTGGAAGGCGCGTTGATGGGCGATGAGGTCGACGAATTGTCCGGCGATGTCGACGTTCGACTGCTCGAGTGATCCGGAGACAACCGCAGCGCGACCGCCGGTGCCTGCTGCGCCAATCGTGGCGACGCCCGAGTCGTTCGTGGCGACCCACAAGTTGTGACCTGCTTTGCCGAGGCCGTCGTTCGACTGGAATTTGGCGACCGCCAACTGCGCGACGGCAATCGTTTGACCGTTCGTATAGTTTCCGTTGACGACGCCGTTGCCGTCGACCGTCACGCCCGTCAAGTTGCCCGACGCGTAACCGTCTTGCGTTTGCGCGGACACGTTGCTCGCCGAGCCGAATTGCGTCGTGCCGCCGAGTCCGGTGCCGCCCGCCGAGATGGGCGAGCCGAAATTGAACGCGAGCGATTGCGCACCTGCGCCGTTGAACGTGACCGCCGCGGGTCCCGTCGTCGACGTTTGAAGCGCGCCGCTCGAGTTGAACGACATCGTGCCGGTGGCGATTTCGTCGTTCACGCCAGCCGTTCCGCCGCTCACCTCACTGCCTTGTGCGATCGCGTGCGTGCTCCAGTTTCCGCCACCTTCGTTGCGGAAATAGACATCGACCGAATGCGCGGTACCCAGGGAATCGTAGACTTTCATGCTCGTCGAGAAGTTCGACGTCGCAGCGGGATTCGTGGGGTCCCAGGGCACAGTCGGGGTGGTCGAGGTGGAGTCGAGGTTGGCTGTGACGTTGATCCCGGTCGTCGGCTTCGGTGAAAGCGCAGATGTGGGAACCGTGATGTTGCCGAGCTTCGAGCTGAACGTGCCGTCGCCGTTCGACGGGTAACCTTGCACGTCGAGGCCTTCTTGATTTACGAGCGTGCCGTCTTTGTTGAGCGTGGTCTGACCATCGCGTGTGTAGAAGTTGCCCTGCGTGCCGTCGACGTTTCCTGCGACCACCAAAAATCCGTCGCCCGAGAGCGCGAGGTCGGTGGCGTTGCCGGTCGTCTGCAACGTGCCTTGCGCGAAAATCTGCTGCGCCTTCTCCATGCGCACGCCTGCACCCACTGCGTTCGGATCACCGATGGCTCCGCCGAGAACGTTCTCGAACACGGCGCGCGACTCTTTGAAGCCGATCGTGCTGGTGTTGGAGACGTTGTCGCCGATGACGCCGAGCGCGTCGCCTTCTGCGGTGAGACCCGAGACGCCTGAGTACATTGCATTGAGGATCGACATGAAATTCTCCTGAGCTGCGCGTGAATGAGACGGCGATGAAACGGCTTGTTTTGACGCTTATTTTGCGGGTGTCGGGGTCGCGTTCGCGACGCTCACGAGATCGCTGATGGCGGCGGTGGTGCCCGAGTTGAGAGTGACCACCGGATAGCCCTTGTCGTACGAGACCTGCGTGACGATGCCTTTGACGTCGGTTTCGACGGGCACGTTTCCGCCGTTCGAATCCGTCGCAGTCACCGAAACCGAATACGAGCCTGCCGGTTCGGTTGAGCCTGCGTCGTCCTTGCCGTCCCACGTGACCTGCAGCGGACCCGGCGGTTGCGCGCCCATGTCCATCGTGCGGATGACGTTGCCTGAAGCATCTTTCACTTGAACCGTGGTCTTCGCGGCGGCGCCGTCGACCGTGACGTTCGTGGTTGCTGCGAGCGAGCCGTCGAACGTGAGTTTACTTCCGCGCACATCGACCTGCTTGCCGATCAAGTTCGCCGCTTCGTTGCTCGAGAGCCCCGACATCTGATTCGAGATCGTCGTGAGCTGCTGCGTTTGATTTTGCGACTGCTCGACCTGCGAAAACTGCGCGAGCTGTGTGACGAACTCGGTGCCTTCGGTTGGCTGCGTCGGGTCTTGATGCTGGAGCTGCGCGACGAGGAGCTGCAAAAATTCGTTCTTGTCGACGGTAGGAGCAGCTGCGCTCGCGGCGGTCGACGTTGCAGTGCTGGCGTTGGTCGAGTTGATGGCGGAGGTCATGATGTTCTCGGTAAACTCTCAGAGCACGAACCGCGCCCGCGAATGAATGCGTGCGATCGGAGCTTGTTTTTTCGATGAATTGTCATCTTTGGAATTTCCGCGACGCTCGTCTTGCGAACCTCTGTTCGACGATGAGAGGTCCATCGGCTCCGCGCGCGGGTCGAGCTTCACGCGCAAATCGACGATCGGAATCGCTGCACTGCGCGCGTCGATCACGATTTCGTGGGTGTGACCCGACACCAGCTGCTGCGTTTCTTCGCGTGCAGCGGTGATGCGCACATCCACCTCACCATCGTGCGAGGTCGCTTCGACGCGAATGCGGCCAAGCTCCGGAATGTCCATCTCGCCGTCAGCCGATCGGCTCAGCGTCAGTTGATTGACCGCTCGATCGACGGCCTGTTGACGCGCCTCGATCGAAGCTTGGATGTCCATCGTCGCGAGCGCGCGCGTCGGCATGCTCGGCATGTTGCGCGGGTCGAACGCGTTCAGGAGAATCGTCGGACGAAGCGCGGCATCCGGCGGCGCGTCGTTCGCGAAGCTGCCGACCGTCGTGCTGAGCGGAAGCGCGTCGTCGTCGGACGTGGTGCTGGTCTTCGCGTTGTTGTTGTTGCCGTTGTTGCTGCTCGCGTTGTTGTTGTTGCTGTTGTTCGAGCTGTTGCTATTGCCGATATTGCTCATGCGCGCGTGGATATCGATGACGGGCGCGTGATTCTGCGGCGCCGAAACGCGCGGGGCGCTTGAATTTGCGGGCGGCGCTCCACTGACCATCGGAATCGCGGACGGCGGCGGAATGTCGGTCGCATTGCGCGATCGAGCCATCTTCTCGATGAATGCGCTCATCTGCTGAGTTGCGGGGATCTCCTGCGTCTTGTTGGCTGCGGTCGGCGTCGGAAACTCGCGCGTGATCGCGCGGCTGCTCGGCTCGTCGTCTTTCACGGCGGCGATTTCCTGCGTCATCGGCGCCATGAACTCCTGCGTCTTCGGTGCGAGCGCCGCGGCGGGGATGGTCTCGCCGGCTTTGTTCAGCGCGGGGAGCGGCTGCGGTGCGGGTGAAGAAGCCTTGGGCATTTTGACGGCGACCATCGAGATCGACGGATTCTTCGCGGCCATCGCCGGCGGCGGTGCGTTGATGGTGTTGGTGAGCGCCCAAGCTGCGAAGTCGTCGACGTTCACGCACGTCGTCGCCTCTTCGTCGTCCGATTCGTCATCGGCGGAAACGTGATCGCCATGCTCTTCGATGCTGTTCGAGCGCGCTTTGATGCGCGTCGCACTCGCGCAGCGCATCGATGCATGATCCTCGCTCGTGAGAATCGACTCGAATTCACCGCGTGTTCCGCTCTTCGGTGCTTCGTGAGCGTTGCTCGAAGCGGACGACGAAGACGTCGTGAGCGTTTCGTGAATGAGCGACAAGATCGATTGCATCATGATTTTTTCCCTTGGCTGCGTGCAGCTGTTTCATCGTTCTGGGCGCGCTCGAGCTTGTTCTCGACCTCGCGAAGTGCGCTTTGGACATTTCCCCGCCAGAGCTCGAGCTTTTTGAGCTCGACGTTTGCGTCGGAGAGCGCAACACGGCTTTTTTCCATGGCGTTGCTCGCTACGGCGGCAACGGCGGCAGCGCGTGCCGCTTGGCCGCGAATCGCATCGAGCATCGCGCGGTCGTCAGCGAAGCTCGCGAACGACATCGTTTTGGCGCCCGTCATGTTGTTGGCGCGGTCGTTCCATGACTGCTCGAGCATCGCGGTCGCCGAATTGGCTTCGTCCGATGCACGGGTGCTCGCAGCGAGGCCTTGCTTGCGCAAACGGACCTGATGCTCGCCCAGATCGACCAATCGTTTCATTCTGCGAAGCCGTTCGGTGCTCATGTCCAACCCTTCGCAATGTCACTAAGCATCGACAGTGCCAACGGCCTCGCTGCCTTCTCTTCCAGACCTTGTCGCACTAGTGCATCGATCTTCGGCATCGACGCGCGCGCGGCATCGATGCGCTTGTCGGTGCCAGCGACGTACGCGCCGATCTGGATCAAATCGACCGCGTCCGCATACGTCGCGAGCTGATCGCGAACCGCACCAGCAGCCTTCATGTGATCTTTGGTCGACACGTCGTTGGCAATTCTCGAAATGCTCTTGAGCACATCAATTGCCGGAAAAATCCCGCGATTTGCCATCGCGCGCGAGAGCACGATGTGGCCGTCCAAAATTCCGCGCACGGCATCGGCAATCGGATCGTTCATGTCGTCGCCTTCGACGAGCACGGTGTAGACCGCGGTGATCGATCCTTCGCCCGCGCAGGTGCCCGCGCGTTCGAGCAGCGCGGGAAGCGCCGCAAAAACGGTCGGCGTGTACCCCTTCGTGAGCGGCGGCTCACCCGCGGCGAGTGATGCTTCACGAAGCGCCATCGCGTAACGCGTGACCGAATCCATCACGAGCAAAACCGATTTGCCTTGGTCGCGAAAATATTCGGCGATGGCCGTAGCGCGCAGCGCTCCACGCGCGCGCACGAACGGCGATGCGTCGCTGGTCGCAGCAACGACCACACTGCGCGCGATACCTTCTGCGCCGAGTGAGTTGCGCACGAAGTCTCCGACCTCGCGACCGCGCTCGCCGATCAAGCCGACCACGATGACGTCCGCTTGTGCGTGACGACAAAGCATCCCGAGAAGCGTGGATTTTCCGACGCCCGTGCCCGCGAACAGACCGATGCGCTGGCCCTTTCCGAGCGGTAAAAGAGCATCGATCGCACGCACGCTGGTTTCCATCGGCTCGGTGATCGGACGACGTGTGAAAGGCGCCGGTGGCGGCGCATGAAGCGGAACGTTCTCGGTGCAGGTCGGCATTTTTCCGCCGTCGAGCGGCGCGCCGAACGCATCGATCACGCGACCGAGCAGTGCGTCACCAACCGCAACGCTCGCTGCATGTGGGCGAAGTCGAACGCGCGCACCGGGTGCGACACCGAGGATGGACCCGAGCGGTGCAGTCAAAAGGTTGCCGCCACGAAATCCGAGGACCTCGAGCGTGAGCGCGCGCGTTCCGGCACGAAGCTCGAGCTGCGCGCCGACCTCCGCCGAAATTCCGGCGACCTCGACGAGCGTGCCGATCACGTTGTGAACGACGCCTTCCGGAAGGGGTCCGCGCGAATTTCGAACGCGCTCGATGTGCTCCGAAAAATCGAGGAACGCGTCGCTGGCGTGCGCGGTCACTTGGCGAGCTCGCCGAGCGCTTCGATGACGGCGGCTGCGCGTTCGACCCGACCCGCGCCGATGCGCGTGTGGAGCGAGCGCACTTGCGTCTGTCCCGCTTGGAGTGCTGCGTCGACGACGACGGTCACGCCCGGCACGATTTGCAGCCATTTTTCCATGGAAAGGAGCGGCTCTACTTCAGGCGAAATGGCAATGGTCACCGCGTCGTCGGAGGCGAGCTGCTCGATCGCTTCTTTCGCCCAATCGGTTGCGAGCTCCGGATTCGCGCGTAGCTCACGACCTACGACTTGCTTCGCGATCACCACGGCGAGCTTCACGAGCTCGCCTTCGCTCTCCTCGAGAATTTTTCTGCGCATGCGACAGCTCTCGGCGATCGCCTCGGCAAGTGTCTGCTCGAGCTGCGCGTTTTGCTGACGAAGCGCTTCGAGCTCGGGCG
>JBDTFL010000121.1:0-6321 GCA_039937955.1 Polyangiaceae bacterium
GCGGTCCGGTAGGACTCGCGAAAACCCTGCGTCCGACCTGCGAGAAGCTCGGAATGACATTTCACGAGGAGCGATTTTGATGCGTGCGCTTCTAGTCGTCGTGCTCATGCTCGCAAGCGCGGTAGCGGCTTGCTCGTCGAACGATGCAGCGATTGTCTCCGACACGGCGCAGCAGGATTCACAAGCTTGCGCGGGCTGTCATTTGGCTGATTTTCAGGGGGTTCGTAGACCGCCGCACGTCGGAGAAAAACCGACGACCTGTGCGGTCTGTCACACGCAGAAAAGCTGGCATCCGTCGGTGCTCAATCACGCCTGGCCGCTCACCGGTGCGCACGCGAAGGCATCTTCGTGCTTCGAATGTCACAAGGGAGACCCTGCATTGTTCCAGGGCACTCCGAAGACGTGCATCGGATGCCACGCTGCCGACTACCAACGCGGACCAAATCACGTTGCGGAACACTTTCCGACCACCTGCGAAACGTGTCACTCGACCACGGCGTTCAAGCCGCTCTTGGAAGGTGCGCATGCGCCCGCGACGAAATCTCCGGCGCCAGTCGAAGACGCATCGGCAAAATCTGCGACTTCTGCGGCGCCGAAAAAGACGCCTCCGAAACCGAAGAGCCCCACCGCGCCGACCGCGACGTGGTCGGCTGCGCCCGACGCAACGTCTGGAGCAAGCACGCGCCGCGGTCGATAAATTTTCTCTCGATACGCAAACAAATCATTCGGCCGCGTGATTTTTTCGTTGCATGCGACGCGCGAAAAAAACCAGCGCGCAGAACGCAAACAACGAGACCGGAGGATCATCGTCGCGCTCTGCCCCGCGCAATGCACACGAGAACATCGAACGCTTTTCCCCCGCCGATCGCGAAGCGCGTTCGGTCGATGCGGTCGCGCTGGTTGTCGGTGAAACAGAGGCATCGGCAGCTGCGTTCGGATTGATCAGCGATTGCAATGCGCTCCAGTCTGCGGCGCAAATATCCATGGAGCTCGGCGCAGCACATTGGAGCTCGCCGCGCATTCCACCGAGTGCGAGCTTGGGTGCGAAGGTCGCGCCGCGATCGGTCGAGGCTCCGACTACGTAGCCGGCGCTCGTCGGTGCACAAGCCCAGAGGCTCAGGCCGATCGATGTCAGGCATTGGACGGACGTGCTCGAGACATGATCGAAATGATCATCCTTCGAGGAGGCGCGCGAGAGTCCGGAGCTGTCTCCCGCGAAAATCGTCACGCCGTTGTCGGCCAATGCAAAACCGCGCAGCAATCCACCGCTTGCGATCTCGCGGAACGAGGTGCCGGCGTCGTTGCTCACGAGCAATCGGCTTGCATCTGCGCTCGCCGTTCGAACATAAATGCGCGCCGGATTTTCGGGATCGACTGCAGCGATGTATACGCCGTGCTCCGGCGTGATCAGCTTGATTTCAAGCTCCTTCCAATGCGCGCCGTCGTCGCTCGAAACGAGAAGAACGCCGCGCGTTGCATGCTCGCTGGCTCGCACTGCCGACACGTACGTGCGCATTGGGTCGGATGGCGCGACCTCGATACTGTCGATCAAAAGCGTCGGATCGAGCGTCGAACGCGCCGACCAGCTCGCGCCCGCATCTTCGGAAATGAAAACCTGCGACGCATAAAGGTTCGTACCCGCATCTCCCATTTTGGAAAATGAATTCGTCACCGCATGAATGCGCTCCGGCGACCGGGGTCGCGTCGTCAGATCGATCACGTTGGTCGGCCACGATGGATCGTGCGACCAATGACATCCGCCATCGACGGAGCGTGACGTTCCACTGAACGTTCCCACGATCATCGCGCCGCTGCCCGTAAGCACGACGGACGGATCCTCGTTGCCGCTGTAGCCAATCGCGCTCTCACAAATCCAATCCCAATTCGCGCCTTCATCTCTCGAAAGCAGGAGCCCGTACGTCGCTCGAAGCGCGATCGTCTTCGGATTTCCCGGCTGCGCGACCACCGCATTCGTTGCCGGAAAACGACCGTTCGCGAGCGCCGGTTTCTCACAAAACAGCTCGCAAAAAACGAGGCCCGCAGCGACCAGTAGAGCGCATCGTTTCAGGGCAAAATCAAGCACGGGAGCCGCGAGTATAGCGTGCCGGCTTGGGCCACCCCGATCGTCTTGTCCTGATCGAAATATGCAAAAACCCCGAAAATCGGGGATATTTGTGATGGACCGGCATCTGCTTAGCAGAGGGTGCCGGCCTTCAATGAAACCCACCCTCCCCCTCGCGATTTTTGCGCTGATTCAGATCGGCGCGAGTGGAAGCGCGGTGCCGCAGGCTTCGTTTCGTCGCGATGTTGCGCCGGTGCTGACGACCAGTTGCTCGACGCGTTCGTGTCATGGCGGCATGCGACCGCCGATGCTCGGCGCGCACGATGATCCGCACGTGCTGCGCGAGTCACTGATTGGAATCGCCTCCGAAGAGCGCCCCAACCACACGTACGTGCGCGCCGGTCATGCAGACGAGAGTTTCTTGATGGAAAAGATCGACGGACACTTGTCGAGCAACACGTGCGTCGATCACGACTGTGGTGATCAGATGCCGCTCGACAATCCGCCGCTTTCCCCAGAAGCACGAGAAGCGATTCGTGCGTGGATTGAACAAGGCGCCGCGGACAACTGATAGCGTAGGGATCATGAAGCGCCGCGTTGCTCCCGTTTCGGTCGTAGTCTTGATCGCGCTGGTGCTTGCAGCTTGCTCGAAGTCGTCATCGTCCGAAAAAACAAGCTCGGTTCTCGACGCAGGCACGGCGTCGATCGATCCGACCAGCCGCACGCTCGTTCTCGACAAGCCCGAGCACGGCGTTCAGATCGGCACGCCGGAGTTCGCGGTCGCAGCCGGACAAGAGCGTCAGTGGTGTTACTACTTCAAGCTTCCGAGCGACGTCGATCTGGACGTGGTGCGTTTTCAGATCAAGTTTTTGTCGGGCAGTCACCACATGAATTTGTACCAGACCGACAAAGACCTCCCGGACCACGACGAAGATTGTTTCGCGGCGATGCCGTTCACGAATCCGAAGCGACAAGACGGTGTCGATCTGGTGGTCGGGTCACAGCGCGAGGTATTGGATTGGACCCTGCCGCCGGGTGTTGCGTTCAGGCTCAAAGCGCATCGTCAGCTCGTTTTGCAGACGCATTACGTGAACGCGGGAACGCAAAAGACGCCGTCGGGGTTTGGCAAAGTGCTCATCAATTTGTACACCGAGCCCGACCCGACGAAGATCACCGCGCACATGGGAACGATGTTCGCGAACAATGTGAATATTCATATTCCGCCGCGTGAAAACCGCTCGTTTTCGACGACCTGCGGTCTTTCAAAAGCGGTGAAGCTCGCCGCACTCACGGGACACTTTCACAGCCGCGGAAAAATCTTCAGCGTGAACCTCGCACCGAACGGTGCCGATCCCACCACGGAGCTTTATCGATCACGCGCGTGGGACGAGCCGCCGTTCAAAGTGCTCGACACACCGGTCGACATTCCGGCGGGCGGTGGCCTCTACTACACATGCGATTTCCAAAATTCGACCGACCTCGACGTCAAGTTCGGTCCGCGCGTGGACACCGACGAGCACTGCAACCTCTTCGCGTACTTCTATCCATGGGACGACGACAAAGCGCGCTACTGCTTCTGACCGCGCTTTCGCTTTGCGCGTGCAAGAAAAAGTCGTCGCTGAATTTCGGCGTCGAGGCGCAACCGGCGATCGTGAGTCGTATCGGAAAAATTCATTACGTCGCGACGGTGGACGGCAACGCGCTCGCGGATCAAGAGATCATTCCGAAGACCGGCGTCTCGCCATTTCCGTTCGAGATCGATCTCAAAGCTCCCGAAAATGCGCAGGTCGATCTTTTGATCGAGGCGTTTCCGGCCGGCCCCAACAATACGGTCTTGCCGAAGGTGATGCTCACGCGGCGTGTCGACGCGCCGTTCGTGGCTGGCGATCCGAAGCTCGTACGCGTGCGTCTCGAGTCGGCATGTTTGACGGGAACCCCGGGTTTTAAAGGCCCTTCGTGTCCTGCGCCGCAAAGTTGCTCGATGGGTCGATGCATCGATCCGACGTTGCTCCCAGAAGATTTGGAAAACTATTCGAAGGACTGGTCGAAGAATCGTCCTGACGTTTGCAAGGCTCCGCATGCACCAGCCGCAACGGTGACGATCGGCACAGGCCAAACCGATTTCGTGAGTCTCACGAGTGGCCAAACGCTCGCTCCCGAAAAAGGTCCGCAAGGTGGACATCACCTCTGGCTCGCGATCCTCCAAAAAAATCTGAAACAAAATGGATCGACGGTCAGCATCAGCGCGGAGCAACCGGGTACGGGCCTCAAAGTTCCGCCGACCGCGTTCGTGTTTCCGTTCGAGGCTGCAGATCATGGCTCGTGCAAGCTCTATGGTTTGCGTCTGCAGCTCGACAACTCGGTCGTGCCGGTTCAAAAATTTCTCGGACAGCCGCTCGACATCAATGTCGTCGTGAGCGACCAAGACGGGGCAAGCGCGACCGCCAGCATTCGGGTCGACGTCGCCGCGACTACGATCGGTGATTGACCGCGAGATCCGAGAATCAGCGAGCGTTTGCGGTGTTAACATCCGCGCATGGAGACGCCGCTCACCCCTCTCGAGTTCGCTCGTCGCGCTCGTGCACTTTACGGATCGAAAGAGGCGGTCGTCGACGGCGAGCTTCGTTTTACGTACGAACAGCTCTTCGACCGTTGTGACCGGTGGTCGTCGGCACTGCAGAAGCTCGGCGTGAACCCCGGCGATCGCGTGGCGTACATCGCGCCGAACACTCACGCGCAGCTCGAATCTTTTTACGCGGTGCCGCAAATCGGAGCGGTCTTGGTGCCGTTCAACTACCGGCTCACCGCAGAAGATTTCGTCTACATGACCACGCACAGCGGTGCGCAGATCTTGTGTGTGCATTCGGATTATTTGGAGCTCGTAGCAGGCATTCGTGATCGTTTGCCGACCGTAAAACACTTCGTCGCGCTCGAAGGACAGCACGACGGATTTTTGGATTACGAGAAGCTCATCAGCGACGCGTCGCCGAAATTCGAGCGCCCGGTGATCGACGAGCTGCAGCTGCTCACCATCAATTACACCAGCGGCACGACGTCACGACCTAAGGGCGTGATGATCACGCATCGCAACGCGTGGGTGAACTCGATCGGCACGCTGGTGCATGTGCACATGACGCCGTCCGATCGCTATTTGTGGACGCTCCCCATGTTCCACGCGAATGGCTGGACCTTCACGTGGACGGTGACTGCGGCCGGCGGAACGCATGTTTGTCTGCGTCGCGTAGAAGCGCCGAAGATCTTCGAAGCCCTGAAAACTGAGCGGATTTCGATGTTGTGTGCAGCGCCGACGGTCTTGATTTCGATCGCGAACGCGCCGGCCGCTCTTCGCCAAGGAGCACCGAAAGGAGTTCGCGTGCTTACGGCAGGTGCGGCTCCGGCAGCTGCAACGATCGCCGAGATCGAGGGCTCGCTCGGATGGAACGTGCTTCATGTTTACGGCCTCACCGAGACCGCGCCGTTCATCACCGTGTGTGAGCCGCGTGCCGAGCACCTCGCGCTGTCCAAAGAAGCGCAGGCGAAGATCAAAGCGCGTCAAGGTGTTGAGCTCATCAGCTCCGGCGAGCTCAAGATCGTCGACGAGTCGGGGAATGAAGTTCCACACGATGGCGAAACGCTCGGTGAAATCACGGTGCGCGGCAACGCCGTGATGAAGGGCTACTACGACGATCCGGCAGCCAGCGCGGTTGCATTTGCCGGAGGATTTTTTCACAGCGGCGACTCGGCGGTAGTTCATCCCGACGGCTTCGTCGAGATTCGCGATCGACTCAAAGACGTCATCATCAGCGGCGGAGAAAATATTTCTTCGATCGAGATCGAGGGCGCGTTGCTCGGTCACCCAGCCATTCAAGAGGTCGCAGTGGTCGGTGTGCCGAATGAAAAATGGGGTGAGTCACCCCACGCGTTCGTGGTGCTGAAGCCTGACGCGAAAGCAACGGCTAACGAGCTCCGCGAATTTTGTCGAAGCAAGCTCGCGCACTTCAAGACGCCGCAAGAATGGACCTTCGTCACTGAGCTACCGAAAACCGCGACGGGCAAAATCCAGAAATTCGTATTGCGGGGTCGCCGCTCGGCGGTGAACCGGCAGTAAGCAACGGACAAAAACATGCACGCAAAACCTCCGCGGTCCGAGCTCGACAAATTCGCGACGTCGCTGAATCAGGCTCCTTTCATGCAGTATTTCGTATTTCGTATCCGGACGGCGAGCGCGTCGTCGTCGCGCTCGACGAAATCGTTGCTGC
>JBDTFL010000122.1:0-5504 GCA_039937955.1 Polyangiaceae bacterium
TTGAGCGCGCCGGCCGAAGCGACCTTCGTTCCGTTGTTTACGGGTGCTACGGCAGGGGGTGTTTCGACGGGAGAAACGATCGATTCCGGGAGCGCCAGGGACACACCTCGGTGTCTAGCGTGAGCCCATAATCGGAGTGTCATGCTTGTATCATTTCGAGTGCTCGACGCACCGCGTCCGCGTCGATCGAAGGGATGGCGTGACCGACATTACGCAGTACCTCGAGACGCGCGCCGGAAATCTTCCGCGCAAGAATATGGCTGTTTTTAGGGGGAACCAGCGTGTCGAGCTCACCCGTCATGACGACGGTCGGGACCGTAATTTTGCGCAGGGAGAAGCCGGTGGAGTGGCGAACAATCGCCGCCAGCTGACCGAGAAACGTGGCGACCGCCGGAGGTGATTTTTTCATCAGGTCGGGCCACGCCGCGAAGATCTCGCGCGCGCGATGCATCTCGCTCGGCGGTATCAAAAGCTCCGCCAACATTTTCCCCGAACGGTCGCGCCCGAAGCCGATCGCAAAGAGCTTCGCGAGCGTGCGCGGAGACGCGAGGCGACCATGCGGAAGTCCGGCCGTGGTTGCGAGCAACACCAAACCGCGCACGAGCTTGGGATGCCGAATCGCAACGTGTTGCGAAATCATTCCGCCCATCGAAATTCCGACGACCGTTGCGGGACGTGCGTTCGCGGCCTCGAGCACGCACGCCACGTCGTCGGCGAGCCGCTGCATACGATACGGCGGACGCGCTCGACCGCTTTGCCCCGTGCCGCGATTGTCGAGAACGATCACGCGACGAGATGCCTTCGGATCAGCCACCAATCGATCCGGCAAATCGAACCAAAATTGCGACGACAGTCCCAAACCTTGGATCATCACGACCGTCGACGACGCCTTCGGATCTCCGATATCGCGATAGAAAATTTTGGTGCCGTCCTGCGCCGTCGCGAAGCTCATTTGGATGTCTCGTTTTTGGTCTGAACGACCTTCGGGAGATCGTGGCGGGAGAGCCAGTCGCGGGTGGCAGCGGCGATCTTCGTGTCGTCGTCGGACAGCGGATCGACCGGCGACGCTTCTCCGAAAATGGTCTCGAGCGCGCGTTCGGCATAGCCGCGCACGATGGGATAGGGGCCGGTCATTTCTTGTGCAGCGTAGCCCGCGGCCGCGAGCATTTTGGTTTGTCCCGCGACGAAAAGTGCTGGCGCTTTTTCATGGGATTTGCCGTTGGCGAGCGTGGCCAAGATCGCATTTTGATCGAGATTTCCAGCGTAAAGCGATGCTACTTTGTTTTCGTCGAAGCTCACGTTCCAGAAATTTTTCATCGCCGTCAAAAGCTCGCGCACCGTTTTCTTCTCGTGGCACAGCGCACATTCGAGCGGACGATCTTGCTCCACGCGATCGCGATCAGTCGGCGATCCGATGCGGTGGTAGCGCGTCGTCTTACCGTCGAGCGACATGTTCTTTTTCGCCATGTGGCAATTCATGCACTTACCCCCCTCCCCTTTCGGGTCGTGATGGGTATGCGATCGTTGCGCATCTTCGGTCGCTAATGATCCATGACACCGAACACAAACGGCATTGCCCGCCGGTGTGTCCTCGAGCTCGTGAATGCGCGTCTGCCCGAGGGCGGCGTTCCCTTCATTCCCATTTCCAGGAGCATGCGGATCGTGACAATCCACGCAGCTGATCTTCGACGCGCAATCACCGAGCAAGAGATCGCTGGCCTCGCCGGAGTTGATGTGACTGCCACCGGGCGTTCCAGATTTGTCGTTGTGCGCGCCGCCTTCCCAGGTGAACGGATAACCGCTGAAGAGAACTTGGTGGCACCGGCCGCACGTTCGGTTGATTTGGTCTGACTCCAAATGCTCACCCGCAACGCGCGCAAACGCAGAGTGTGGGCTGAACGACGGCAGCACCTTGGGATTGCGCACGTGCTCTTTCGATCCGCCGTGACACGACTCGCAACCGATGCCGACCTCGAGCAAATCTTTTTCCCAAAAATTCGATCTCGTCGCGGAAATGGTCGTCAAAAGTGCATCATGCACGCTTTTTGATTCGAGATTTTCAGGCGCTTTGTGCATCAGCGAGATTTCGGCAGACAGTGCTTCTTTCGCTGCATCTTCGTCGGTAAGCGCAAAGCTCTCGCGCAATTTCGGCGGCAACAGCGGATCGACGACCTCACCTTGATACGGTTTTGCGTCGGGCCCCGCGAGCGCACCGAGCATGCTCGAAAGATACGGAGCGGTGTTGTGACAAAAAATACACGTGCGATTCCAAACCGGGCCAACGTGCAAGCCATCGCGGTTCGGCGTCATCACCGAATAGCCTTTGTAACGGAGACTCTTGGTGCCGAGCACGTACGACACCGGCAAAATCATTTCGTCGTGAGCGTCGGCCAAGGTTCTTCCAGCCGCGTCGATTTGCAGGCCCGCAAAATCCTCGCGGTAGTGCCCGCCGATGACCTTGGTGACGCGATACGTGCTGCTGCCTTCTTTCCGTGAATCGATCCGCATGAAGCGCTCGCCATTTTTCGTCTCGAGCGTGGCGCTGTCGTTTTTGAAATGAAAGGTGCGGCCATCGAACGGCGTATCGAGCACGACACTCGCGGGCAAGCGCGTCATGTCGTGCATGTGCGCGCGCATCCACGTCGAATGAATTTCCGCATGGCACGACGCGCAGGCTTGGCTTCCCGCGTAATCGGCGCGCGTGATGTTGCTGCTCACCACCCCGGGCACGCTGTTTGAAATCGTCGGTGATTTGGCCCTATTTCCGCACGCAACGGCGAGCGCGCACGTCACCACCAAAGCGAAATGCCAAAAGCGCATCTCGACTCCCGCAGAATTAACCTTCGTCGACGTCGAGCGTGATGGGCCGCTGCAGATCTGCCGGCAGAGTCGTGAGCCCGAACGGCGCAAAAATAGCGCGCTCTTTTTCACCGAGCGGCGCGAGCAGCTTCAGCAGATCATCGCGCTTCACGTAGAGCTCTTCGCGGCGGCCTTGCTCGTCTTCTTTTTTGAGCGAGAGCTCGGCCGCGTTGGGGCTCCGCTTTGCGATTTCGAGAACGGTCGGTGCGAGATAGGCCACCAGCTGCGTGACGAACTGAATCGCGAGATCGTTTTCGAACACGTCTTCGCCGTTGAGGCTCAACTTCGTGAGGCGATCTTTTTGCTGCAGCACTGCCTCGAGTGAGGAGCCGACCGCCTGCCACAAACGCGTGAGATGCAAACGGTCGCCGGCATCCACCGCCGAAGCGAGCGCGCCTTCGCCGTCCTCGAGGGGATGCGTGACCTCGGCGACGACCTCTTCTTCTTTTTTGACGTCGAAGATGAGTGTGTCGCGTTCCTGAATTTTTCTGCGCAACGTGACCTGCGCTGCCGAATCACTGAGCTCGAATGCGCTCACGATGTATTCGTCGAGCACCATGGGCTCGGGCTGCACTTTTTTGCTGAACAGGCCTTTTTTCAGGCCAACCATCAAGTTCATGCCGTCCGAAAATTCGCTGACTTTGCGTGGCTGGCTCCACGCAGGAACGCGCGACGCGCCGAGCCGAAAACCGGAGACGATGCCGTCCGGGTTCGAGAAAACGGCCGACATCGAATACTGCATGTCGACGAGGGTTGCGCTGACGCTGACACCGAGCGCAGGCAAATGTCCTTGCGTCAAAAATCCTTCGAGCGCGCTTCGGATCTCGAGGCGACGTCGCTCGACCTCTGCGCGAACGGTTGCTTGCTCGCGTTCGTTCGTAGCCTGCACGTTTCGTTTGCCGTCTTCGACGATGCGCGCCGCCTGATCCATGATCTGGCGCGCGTAATCCACGGTGCCGGGCTGGGCAACGCGGCCTGCGCTGTCGGCGATGATGCGCATCACCGAGCCGTGAAAATTTTCGAGATCGTCCAGCGCTTGCACGCGAGCCGCCGCTTGCTGTGCGGTCGTAATCTCGAGCGATCGAGACTCGGCGTCGAGCTTCACGATGCGCGCAGCTGCGCCTACGAAGCTCTCGAGCGTCGAGAGAAAGTTGTACGCGTGCGGAAAGGGTGCAGAGTCCCCGTAGAGGTACCTCATCGCCACAAAGCGACGCTATCACGGGCCGAGTGCTACCATTGCATTCGATGCTTCCGCTCGTTGACGCAGCATGGCTGAACGCCGCGCTCGCAGAGAAATCATCGGGAAATCAAGCCAATTTGCGGCTTATAGATGTGCGCTGGTACCTCGGTAAAAAACGCGGGCGCGACGAATATGCGGCAGGACATCTGCCCGGCGCGATCTTCGTCGATCTCGACACCGCGCTCGCTTCGGAGCCAGCTTCGGGTACCAACGGCGGCCCTGGTCGCCATCCTTTGCCGACACCCGAACGGTTCCAAAATGCGATGCGCGCCGCCGGCGTAAAGGACGATTCGGTGGTCGTCGCATACGACGATGCCGGTGGCTCGATCGCCGCGCGTCTCTGGTGGCTCCTCCATTATTTCGGACACGAGCAAGTCGCCGTCCTCGACGGCGGCATCGACGCTTGGAAAAGAATCGGCGGAACGCTCACCACGGACGTCCCGGAGGTCGAGCCGGGGGATTTTCACGCCGTCCTTTCCACGCGAAATTGCGTGCTCGATCGCGACGAGGTGACTCACGAAGTGAAGCACGGCGCGCTCGTCCTCGATGCTCGCGCGCGCGAGCGTTATCGCGGCGACAGCGAGCCCGTCGACGCACGACCCGGCCACATTCCCGGCGCGGTGAATGCGCCGTGGAGCGAAAATTTGTCGAACGGAATTTTTCTTCCGAAAGAAATTCTCGCCGAAAAATATCGCGCACTCGGCGCAAATGATCAGCGTGAAATCATCGCGTACTGCGGGTCGGGCGTCACCGCCTGCCACGATCTTCTCGCGCTCACGATCGCTGGATTTTCAGACGCGAAATTGTACGAAGGCAGCTGGAGCGATTGGGCAAGCCAGGCAAATTTGGCTGCACAATGCGGCGACGAAGCCGGAAGCTTGTAGTCCGCAAGCTTCTCCACATTGCGCGAACAACATGTGGAAAAGTTCTGTCCTACATGGGAACCGAGCTACGCGCAGGCGTACTGGGCAGGCTCACGAAACACCTTATTTCAGAGGTGATTGCTAGCTCGGTTTTTGGATGAGCTGACGAAGCACGTACTGCAAGATGCCGCCGTGCTCGTAGTAAAGTACTTCCTGCGGGGTATCGATTCGGACCGTCGCAAGGAACTCGCGAACCACGCCGTCCGGACGTTTTGCCTTCACGAGCAGCTCGCGAGCGCTCGTTTTCAGAACGTGATCGATGCCGCTGATATCGTAGAGCTCTTCGCCGGTGAGGCCGAGCGATTGCGCGCTGTCACCTGCGCCGAACTGCAACGGCAAGATTCCCATGCCGACCAAATTCGAACGATGGATGCGCTCGTAGCTTTCCGCGATGACTGCGCGCACGCCGAGGAGCTTCGGGCCCTTTGCTGCCCAGTCGCGTGACGAGCCCGAGCCATATTCTTTGCCGGCGAGAACGACCA
>JBDTFL010000123.1:0-5008 GCA_039937955.1 Polyangiaceae bacterium
CGGCAACGTCGGGCCGACCCAACCGAAAATCGTGCGCGCATCGGTCGGCGTCATGTTGATGCAGCCGTGGCTTCGCTCGTGTCCCCACGCCGAATGCCAGAACGCTCCGTGCAGCGCATATCCGCCGTGAAAATACATGATCCACGGAACGTCCTCGATTGAGTACGTGCCGTCGCTCGCGCCGTCGTCGTCCATCGTGGCTGACACGTGCTTCTCGCGAATGCGAAAATCTCCGCTCGGCGTGCGGTGATTTTTCTCGGGGTCCTCGTTGTGTTTTCCGCTCGAGATCATCGTCGCGTAGACCGGCTTGTCGCCCTCGAACGCAATGAGGGTCTGATGCGCGAGATCGACGTCGATCCATTTTTCGCCGGGCTTCAAATCTGCGGGCGGCGGAACCGGCTTCGTGACGGTGATGTCGATATCACGGAGCCACGTGCCGTCGGGCGTCTCGTAAAAATCGTGAAAATTGATCGACTGCTTTTTTCCAGTCAACTGCACTATCGAAAAGCGATCGATGTGGTCCGACGAATGATGCACGCTGCCGTCGCCCGCGATTTTTTGCGGATGGGTATGGAAGCCGAGCACGAACGCGAGCTGCAAATGCCTTGTTTCACCGGGCGCTGCGAGGTTCAATCCTTGAAACTCGACCTTCACGTCGTGGACCATGATGTGGTCTTCGCGCACGAACAGACCACGCACCGTGTGCCAGAATTTTTCGTGACGCTGACGCTGCCGCCGAAATGTGCCGGGTACATCTTTGTCGAGCGACACGTAAAAGCCGCGAACCATGCGCTCTTGAACCGGAAATCCTTCGCCGCGCAGGTCGCCGAATTTCACCGTGGGCTTTCCGCCCTGCTGCTGCAGATACCAAGGCGTGTCGCCTCCACCGCCTCCTGCACCACCGGATGAATCGTCGGAATCGCCCGATTTTTTGCCGCGATCCCAGCTCAGACCTTTTTCGAACTTGTCTTCTTCGTCGCCCGACGGAATTTGTACATACAGCGGCGAGCCGTTCGTGATGTTGAGACCGTAGTCGTACGGAAGCGGACCTTGCGGAAACGGCGGATGCGGCGCATCGGCGAGTGCCGGATCATTCGCGTTGGTCGTGACGACTTTGCCGCAGATGAATCCGCCGACCGCGAGCTCGTACCATCCCTCGGGGCAGTTCGCTTTTTTGGTGGGTCCGTTTTTGAAAACGGCGCTGTCCCCTTTCCGGAGATAGCCAACCAGCATGGCGGCTTTGCGGTCGTCCGTTGTTTTGCTGGGATCGTGGGCTGGCCACTCGGCGACATTGAAAATCGGCGCGGGTGAGACAATCGCGTAAACGCGCGGCCCGCTCGGCGCTCCGGCCTCGTCCTGTGCGGCAATTCCCGCGTCGGCAACGGGTCCGGACGTGGTCTCGGCGATCGACGCGGCCGCATCATCGATCGCGGGGCCGGCTGATTTTTTCCCGCACGCCGCCAAAAGGAGCGCAGCACAAACAAAGGCGCCCGACGCCTTCGTGTTCGAAAGCCGCAGCGATCCGAGCCTCGTACGAAAGCACGAGGCACGCCCTCTCGAAGGTCGGTCAGGCCTGCGCGGGGAGGACATCGAAGCAGAGGACTATTCGAGCAGCGTTTCGCGGGCAAGCTCGCGACAATTTTTTTGCCGGTTATTCGGGCAGATCGTGGTCGGGTGAGTACGCGGCGTCGCGGGCCTCGCGATCCGAATCGGGCAGCCCCTTCTCGCGCCAGACCACCCCCGGCGGCGATGCGTCGAGCCAGTGATAGCTCTGCTCCCGCGAATCCAAATGTACGAACTGCGTGCGCGGATTCGTATAAATCCCCACGCCCGCCCGCGGCTCTTTGCGCAAATACGCAGCAAGCGTGCGCGCCGCGACGCCCGGCAGCTGAAAATCCACTGCGGCGCCGGTCGTGTGCGGCCCGTGATCGTGGCGGGTCGCCGGCCGAAAGGCCGAAATCACGAGGATTTCGTTCACATGGAAATGCGCGGCCGCTTTGATGGCGAGTTGCACGGTGCGCGGCGTGATCGACTTCAGGCGACCGTCGCGTGACACCACGTCGTTGAACGTGGCGAGCTCCGATTGGTCGACCGACCCATCACGCGCATAGAGCGAAATTTCCGCTTCATTGTTGGTGTTCACGTTCTTCACGCGAACCGGAGACAGCTTCATCACCCAAGGCACCGCGCCCGGACCATGCTCCGCAAATTGCGAAACCGCGACCGGCACGTTCCAATGTCGTAACGAGCGCGCGACCGACTGGACCATCGGCGTGGTGAGCCCGGCCGAAGCCATCGGCGCGCCGGGGAGAATCCAGGCTACGCAGAGAGGCGCCGACGCCATGAATGCCCGTCGCGGACCGCGAAAACGAAAGAGCCAGTCCCGAAACATGGACCCCGAGCCTAGCATCGGACCCGCCTCAGGCACGCCGATCAACAAGGTCATGACGGTTAAGCTTGACTTCGCTTTTTAGGCCCAAAAACGGCGCAAATTACGCCTAAAATCACAAGCGCAGCGCCGCACCATTCACTCGAAGAGGGCCGCGTCCCTTGCAACGCCATTCCGATCCCAATCGAGCCGACCGTTTCGCCCGGCGAGATGAGCGCCACCACCGAGGGGTGAACGTGACGCGCCGAACGCTGCACCAGCGTATGGCCGATCATGGTGGGGATGATCCCCAGCAAAAACACGTAGAGCCACGTGCGCGAAGACGGCGCCGGGTCGCCGGATGATTGAAGGAGCGCGAGTGGCGCGAGCAAAACGGCGGCGATGAAATAGACACCGGCGGCGTATGGCCAACCGGAGATTTCGTCCTTCATGGAGCGCGCGGCCATCACGTACGCGCCGTAAATGGCGACCGCGAGGACGACGAACAGGTCGCCGATCAGCCTATTTTCGCCGACGCCCGCGCCATGCCCGATCCACGCGGCACCCGCGGCGGCAAACGCGACCCCGACCGCTTCGCTGATTTTCGGGCGAACACCGAATGCGAAAAACGCCGCAAGCACGACCGCGAGCGGCTCGAGTGACACGAGTGACGCGGCTGCCGAAAGCGACGTTCCGGCCAAGCCCGCCAAAAAAAATCCGAAATGCGCAGCGAGCAAAAAACCTGCGCCGAACAATCGAAGTCGACCGCGCGGCGAAAGCGCGACGAGCGCTCGAAACGTTCTGCGCGGGAAAAGAAGCGTGATCGCGATGCTGGCGACGAAACAGCGGACGCTGCCGATGGCGAGAGGCGCGAGCTCCTTCGCGGCTTTGGCGAGCGGGCTCGAAGTCGCGAACGCGATGGCCGCCAATATGACGAGCCCATAATCGAGCGGCGTCGCTGGCGACTCGCTCGCGGAGTCGGCTACTGGTTTTTCTTGGGCTGCGGTTTCGCGCATAGAAGTCGAGCCGGCAGCTTAGCTGCCAGAAAATCCGTGAACGCGCGCACCGTCGGACGCGGCTGTTTTCCGGCCGGATAAACCGCGAACACTCCGAGGTCGCTCTGGACGAACTCGTCGAGCACGGTCACGAGAAGTCCATCGCGGAGCGCATGCGCGACCGCGAAATGCGGCATGCGCGCGAGCCCCAAACCGGCGATAGCCGCTTCGCGAATCGCGCCGCCGTGATTCATCTGCAGACGCGAACGCACCGGAATCGAAATGTCGCGACCGCGCACGTGAAAGCGCCAGTCACGCTGTGCGCTGATCAGGCTGTAACGAATGCATTCGTGCGCGCTCAAATCGCTCGGCGTCTTCGGCGTTCCGTTTTTTTTCAAATACGCAGGCGACGCCACGACCACGCCCGACGCACTCGCGAGCTTGCGCGCGACGAGCGAGGAATCATGCATGCTCGTGATTCGCACGGACATGTCGATGCCTTCTTCGAGCATGTTCACGAGACGATCGCTCAGCGAAATGTCGAGACGCACGTCTGGAAAGCGCGCGGCAAAATCCGGAATGAGCGGCGCGATGTAGAGCTCGCCGAAAATCACCGGCACGCTCGCTCGCAAGGTTCCACGCGGCTCGCTGCCGAATCGTGCGACTGCGACTTCTGCGTCGTCGATCTCCGCCAAGATGCGCGCGCATCGTTCGTAGAAGGCAACGCCAGCGTCAGTCGGTGAAACACGACGCGTCGTTCGTTCGATCAAACGCGCGCCGAGTCGCTCCTCGAGCTTCGCGATGCGTTTGCTTACGGCCGAGGTGGTGGTGTCGAGTGCTCGCGCCGCAGCGGTAAAACTGCGGGTTTCGACGACGCGCGCGAAGATCACCATCGCTTGCACGTCGCCGAGTGAGCGCGGAACGGAAGAGGTAGATTGTTTCCTCACAGGAAACAGTGTTACGCCCGCTTCCGGACTGCCACAAGCCGCACAGAGCGCGCACGTTACTCAGCCTCAACGCCGCAATTCAATTCTTCAAACCGAGGTGGGTCATGACGCAGCAGACAGTCGAAACCGGTTCGAGCTCCAATCAGTGGGACGTCGACGCAGCACACACGGGCGCGCATTTTTCGGTGCGCCACATGATGGTGTCGAACGTCCGCGGTGAGATTCACGTGTCAGGCGGCAGCCTCACGTACGACCCCGCGAAACCAGAGGCATCGAAGCTCGACGTCACGATCGACGTAAAGACGATCGACACGCGCGAGGCGAAGCGGGACGAGCATCTGAAGAGTGCAGACTTCTTCGATGCCGAAAAATTTCCCACCATCACGTTCAAATCCAAGAGCGTGAAAAAGGACGGCAAGAAGCTCGACGTCACCGGCGATCTCACGATCCACGGCGTAACCAAAGAGGTGGTTCTCCACGTCGACGAGCTTCATGGGCCGGCGAAAGATCCGTGGGGCGGGACGCGCATCGGCGCGACCGGCGCGACCAAGATCAATCGCAAGGACTTCGGCCTCGGCTGGAACGTCGCGCTGGAGACCGGTGGCATTCTCGTCGGCGAAGAAATCTCGATCACGATCGAAGCCGAATTCACGCAGAAGAAGTAGTCGTCGCGCCCGCTTTTACGAGAGGCTTCATCG
>JBDTFL010000124.1:0-6371 GCA_039937955.1 Polyangiaceae bacterium
CGCTCGGAATCAGCGCTGTCGAATTCTTGTGTCTCGGCGCGAGTAAGGATTCGACCGCAGAGGCAAACATCGAGGACGCGTCACGAGTCACGTTGCGCGAGGCTCGAGGGCTCGGTCGTGGAGTCGTGATTGCCGCGTCGCATACTGGCAATTGGGATCTCGCTGCGTGCGCGATCGCCAAGCAGCTGCCGCTTTTGGTCGTCACGAAACGCCTGAAAATGCGGTGGATCGACGCATTTTGGCAGAACACGCGTACCCGGCTGGGTGTTCGCCTTTGTGAAGCGGCCGGCGCGATGAGCCTCGCGCGCGCGCAGCTCGCGGCAGACGGTGCAGTTGCGATGATGATCGATCAAGTGCCGAACAAGCGATCGCACTCGGAGCAGATTTCATTTTTGGGAGAGCCAGCGTTCGTCGATCGTGCGCCGGCAACATTGGCGGCCCGAAGCCATGCGCCGCTCGTCGTTTCAGCAGCGCGTCGTTTGGTCGACGGATCGCATCAGCTCGCGGTGCTCGACGTGATCATTCCGCCCGAGCGGGCGGGGAAGGCGTGGATCGAAGAAGCGACCACACGTGCGACTAAAGCGCTCGAAAAGTTCGTGATCGAAAACCCGTCGGAATGGCTGTGGATGCATCGACGATGGCGCGCGCCTTCAGTCTGAAGTATGTCGGAAACCATGGATTTTCAGCCTGATCCGCTGGTGATTGCCGGTCGCAAATTCTCGAGCCGTTTGATTGTCGGCACCGGAAAATATGCGAGCACTGAGCTCACCGAAAAAGCGATCGATGCGTCGGGCGCGGAGATCGTCACCGTCGCGCTACGGCGTGTCGATCTGAACGATCGCTCGTCGGGCTCGTTGATGACGTTGCTCCAGAAGAAAAAATGGACGCTTCTTCCGAACACCGCCGGATGTTTCACGGCCGACGAAGCGGTCCGGACGCTCCGCCTCGCGCGCGAGCTGGGCATCGCAGACATCGTGAAGCTCGAGGTCATCGGCGACAAGAACACGCTCTATCCCGACAACGAGGAGACGCTGGTCGCCGCGAAAATTCTCGTCAAAGAAGGCTTCACCGTTTTGCCGTATTGCATCGACGACCCCATCGTCTGTCGCAAGCTCGAAGAGATCGGATGCGCGGCGGTCATGCCGCTCGCTGCGCCAATCGGGAGCGGTCTCGGAATTCGCAATCCGCACAACCTCGCGATCATCATAGAACAGGCTAAAATACCGGTGATCGTCGATGCCGGCGTCGGCACCGCGAGTGATGCTGCAGTTGCCATGGAGCTCGGTTGTGCAGGCGTGCTCATGAACACGGCAATCGCGCACGCGAAGGATCCGGTGCGTATGGCGCATGCGATGAGGCTCTCGGTCGAGGCCGGTCGTCATGCGTTCTTGTCGGGTCGTATGCAAAAAACCAAATATGCAAACGCGTCGAGCCCGACGGCGGGCCTCATGGGTAACCATGAGACACGCCTTCCCGAAGGTCAGTCAGGCCTCATCGAATGATCGCGAAGGCGTTCGCGCTGGCGTCGCTCATTTCGATCGCGCCCATTCAATGCGCGCACGAACCGGATCCGAACGTGCGTCGTGAAGACTCACCCGGCGACGCACTTTGGGCGATGTCCCAAAAATTCGAAAACGAGCACAACGACGTCGCCGCGAAAGAGACGCTCGAGTATTTGATCGCGCAATATCCTTCGAGCCGTCATGCAGATGCCGCACGCGACGAGCTCAAGAAATTCGGCGGCACCAATGTCTCCGCCGATCGCGGAGACGCTGGAAATTCCGGGTGATCGTCCTCATCACCGATCCGTGCAAGAGCGACGCCGAGCTCGCGAAAATCGCGACCGCCGCGTGTCGTGCGATACCGCCAGGAAATTTCGCCGTGTTGTTTCGCGACAAGGTGCATGACGTGTACGCGGTATTGGATGTCACGCAGAAGCTCGAAAAGATCATCCACGATCACGGCCAGCTTTTTTTTCTGACCCGACGACATCTTCGCATCGCATGGGAAATTCGCACCGATGGTGTGCACATGAACGACGAGAAGCCGACGTCGTTGTCGAGGGCGTCGTTACTGCCAGGGCCGAAAGTCCTGCTGTCGATGCCCGCGCATTCGGATGATGACGTCGCGCACGCGATCACGAACGACGTCGATTGGATTTTCGTCAGCCCCATCTTCGCCACACCGAACAAAGGCCAGCCTCGCGGGCTCGACGCGATCCGAAACGGCGCCAAAATAAAGGGTGATTTGCAGATCATCGCGCTCGGCGGCATCGACGCTTCGAACACGCGCTCGTGCATGGAGGCCGGGGCCGACGGCGTCGCAGTCATTCGCGCGATTTTGGATGCGCCGGATCCGTTCGACGCAGCCCGCGGGCTCTGGGACGTCGTGCTAGCGTCGAAGCAGAGATGAGCTCGTACGAAGAGACGCTTGCGACGACCGTCGAGATCCTGAAGCAGCACGTCGACGGCAATCACGTCATTGCTCCGACCGATCACATCCAACACGATCTCGGGCTCGACAGCTTGGGCATCATGGAGGTGATCGCCGACGTCGAAGATCGTTTCGACGTCAGCATTCCGACCGACGCGCTCACCGACATCGCCACGGTCGAGGACATGGCGCGCGCGCTCTTCGAAGAAACCGTCAAATCACAGTCGGCCATGAAAATAGGCCAATCGTGAGATGAGCGAGCCGTTTCGCGATGATCCGAACAACGCGCTGCTGCGCCTGGAAGATTTGGAGCGCGACAAAATCGAGCTGCTCGAAGAAGTGGACGAGCTGCAGTCGCAGGTCGCCGCAGCCGTCGAGCGTCCGGACACGGCTCGAAATCAGATCGCGAATCTCCAAGACGAAAACGCACGGCTGCGCACCGAGCTCGCGGAGTCGAAAGAAGCGACGAGGAAGGCGCGCGGTGATGTGCGCATGATGATCCTGACCGCCGTGCTGGCGACCGCGGCGATCATCGCGATCATCTTCGTGCTCACGCGTACCTAGAACGCGTCGTCGTCCATCGGTCCGAGATCTTCACCGGACAGCACGAAAAAGGCCTCTCCGTAGCTTTTCAAAAGCTCGAGCGCCATATCCATGTCCTCTTGCGTGTGACCTCGCGTGATGTTCACGCGCAGACGTTCTTCGCCGAGCTTCACGCCGGGATAGACGATCGGAACCATGAGCACGCCGCACTCCAAAAGCGCGACGTGCATGAAGAGCGCTTTCCGTTCATCACGCGTGTACACCGGCATGATGTGCGTTGAGCTCGCGCCGAGCTCGAAGCCCGCTTCCAGCAATTTTCCGCGGAAATAATCGCGTTTTTGATGAAGCTCTTCGACGAGCTTCGGGCCTTCGTCCTCGATGATGTCGAGCGCTGTAGTGACCGCAGCGATGATCGGAATGGGCGAGCTCGCGCTGAACAAGAATGAGCGCGCGGAGGTTTTCACCATCTCGATGACGTCGCTGCTCCCGAGCAACGCGCCGCCGATGCCGCCGAACGACTTGCTGAATGCAGTCATCAAGATCGGAATGCGACCTTCGACGCCTTGTTGCTCGGCGAGCCCGCGTCCGTGTTTTCCGAGCGTTCCGGAGCCGTGAGCGTCGTCGACGACGAGAACCGCGTCGTAGCGTTCGCAGATTTCCACGAACTCGGGGAGGGGGGCGATGTCACCGTCGAGCGAGTAAACGCCTTCGACGAGCACGAGCGCATTCTTGCGCTCACGCGTTTTCAAAATGCGCTCGAGGCTGCGCGGCGAGTTGTGATTGAAAAAACGCATCTCGGGCTGTCGGCCGGGAACGCCGCAGGCGAGGAAGCTGCCGTCCAAAATGCAGGCATGGCTGTATGCATCCAAAACGAGCGTCGTCTCTTTGTCGGCGCTCGCTGCGATCAAACCGACCATCGCCTGATAACCGGTGGTCGTGACCAAGCACGACTCGTAACCGAAAAATTTCGCGAGACGCTTCTCGAGCTCGACGTGCTCGGTGGTCGTCGCTTGAACACGCGAGCTCGACAGACCGCACGCATACTTGTCGACCGCTTTTTTCGCTGCTTCTTTCAGGCGCGGATCGTTCGTGAGGCCGAGGTAATCGTTCGAAGAGAAATTGACGACCGGTTTGCCGTCGATCTGCGTGTGCAAACCGCCCGTCTGCATTTCGCGAAAAAACGGGTAAATTTGCTTCGATTTCGCCTTGCGGATTCGCGCGAGCTCGGCGTACGCCTTCTCCTCGATCCAGCTCGCCTTCGGTTTTCCGTTCGTCGACATCATTTGCGTTCCTGTACCTGGGTCGCTTTCCGCAATACGACCGCCGATGCGTTGCCATAAAAGCCCATCGAGGTCACGAGCACGGTTTCGATTCTGTGCTCTTTGAATTTTCCGCGCACGATGGGCGTCGGTTTTGCGCCGTTCATCCACGCGAAGGCCACGGCCATTGCCATTGCGCCGCCAGCTCCGAGCGTTTCGCCGAGAAATGCTTTTGGCGCTGCAACGACTGCGTCTTCGCCGAGCACGCGAGTGATGGCATCGAGCTCGGCGTCGTCGAACATGGGGTAACCGGCGACGCTGCTCGCGACGATGTCGATCGAGCTCGCGAGCGTGCCTGATTCTTCGAGCGCATTTCGGATGGCGCGCTCGAGTGAGTCCGCCGACGCCGAGATGAGCGAGTTGTCGTTGGGCGGTGCGACGAACGCGGTACCGTATCCGGTGACGACGCCGAGCACGTGTGCTCCGCGCGCTTCCGCTTTTTCGAGTGGCTCCAACACTGCGAGCGCCGCGCCTTCACCGAGCAACGTCGATGCAGTCGCGGTGACGATAGGCGCGCCGAAGCGACGAAACGCTAGAAATAAAGCCTCGCTCATCGCTTCTGCGCCACCGACCAAAAGCGCGTCCGCGCGATCCGTCTCCAAATAAATGTCGGCACATGCAACCGCGTCGAGCGCCCCGCAGTTGCCGTCGGACACGCTCACGTTGAGCGCGCGCAGATCTTCCCAGATGCTGGCGTAGCCGCTCGCGCTATTGGAGACGGTGTTCGGGAACTTGGAAGGATTGATGTATCTTGCATCTTCCAAAACGGCGACGCGATTGAGCTCGGTGATCGCTTCGAGACTGCCGTACGCGTTGGAGCAACAGATGCCGACGCGGTCGGGCGAAAAATTCACGAACGCGCCGTCCTTTTTCAAACCAGCGTCGTGGAGCGCGAGCCGCGCGGCGACGACCAACATTTTTGTTAGGCGGTCGAGCGAGCGCAGACCTTTGTCGCCCAAATATTTCGTCGGATCGAACTCGCAGATCTCGGCGACTGCAGCGCCCGGATATTCTTTCGCGTCGAACGATTCGACCGGTTTAATGGCGCGATCGCGGAGCAGCTCCGGCGCGACGAGCGCGCGGAAAAAAGCGTCACGTCCGATTCCGACGGTGGAGACGATGCCGAGCCCGGTGACTGCGCGGGGCTGCATGGATTACACCGCTTCGGCGAGGGGCTTGGCTGGCGTCCTGTGCGAGGGACGTTCTTCCGGCGGCGGCAAAACGCCGACGCGAGCAAAGCAGGTGACGGCGTTGTAACCACCGAACGCAGCGGAGTTGTTCAAGACGATGTCGTGCTTGCCGCGCTTCGCGACATTCGCGACGACGTCGACGTCACATTCCGGATCCGGAGTTTCGTAGCCGATCGTTGGCGGATAAATTCCGGTGTCGATCGTCATGACGCACGCGATCGCTTCGAGCGCGCTCGCCGCGCCCATGCAGTGGCCGAGCATGCTTTTCATGCTGGAAATGGGAACCTTGCGTGATCCGAAGACCTCGCGCACGACTTTGGTCTCGGCGTTGTCGTTCGCGCGCGTTCCGGTTCCGTGGGCGTTCACGAAGTCCACGTCGTCGGCGGTGATGCCCGACAAGCGAATTGCATCTCGTGTTGCGGCGATGCTTCCGGCGGCCTCCGGATGCGGACGCGTGATGTGATACGCGTCGCACGAGAGTCCGTAACCGCCGACCTCGGCTTGTGCAGTCGCGTTGCGCCTAACCGCGTGCTCTTCCGATTCGAGCACCATCAAGCCGGCGCCTTCGCCGACGATCAAACCTTGGCGATTCAGATCGAACGGCTGACAACGCTGCTCGGCCATCGCCGCGAGTCGCACGAAACCCGAAAATTGAAGCTCTTGAAGAATTTCGCCGGATCCGCAAACAACGACGTCAGCGCGACCGCTCCGGATCAAATCTGCGCCGAAGCCGATCGCATAATTGCCGGCCGAGCATGCACCTGGAAGCGCGAGGACCATGCCCTCGGCACCGATCGCGCGTGCGACGTGGATGGGAAGCAGAGTCGATCCGTATTTCGGAAGCAGCGATCGACGAACGCCGCTTTGGCCTTTCGCGATCCAACTG
>JBDTFL010000125.1:0-5416 GCA_039937955.1 Polyangiaceae bacterium
GCGATCGACAACAACCTCGCGTCGATCGAAAAAATGCTCGACGCCCGTGTCGAGCAAGCGCTTCTCGAGCAAGGCCGTGCGTTCCTCGAGAGAAACGGGCTTGGGCGGGGGCGGGGCGGCAGACGCGCGTTTCGGCGGCTTGGGCGGCGCGGGCTTTTTGGGTTGTTTTGCGGTCGTTTTGGCTCGCATCGTCTGGTTCGCGCTCGCAGCGTGTTTTTCTGGCGATGGGCCCGAAAAGTAGGCGCGAGAAGGGCGCGCGCGCCATCTTAATGTGGGTACGCGTCAAACGTCAATACACAGAGGGGCTCTTGTGATTTGGGCGGCAGGGTGAGAGAGAAAGGCGGTGCTCGTCGCGCTCACCGTTCGTAACGTCGTGCTCATCGAGAAGCTTACGCTCGAGCTGGAGCCGGGTTTCAACGTGCTGACCGGCGAAACGGGCGCCGGCAAATCGATGCTTATCGATGCACTTACGCTGGTTTTGGGCGGTCGCGCGTCGCCGGAGCTGGTCCGAAATAGCGAAAAAGAGGCGGAGGTCGAGGCGCTCTTCGAGATCGAGAAAAATTCGAAGATCGTCGAAAAGCTGGAAGCAGCCGGTGTCCCTTGCGAAGCAAAAGGGGATGCGTTCGAGCTCGTCGTGCGTCGCGTAGTTCAAAGCGGAGGCAGAAGCCGCGCCTTCGTCAACGGACGCATCTGCACCGCCGCGCAGCTCGCCGACCTGGCGCCGGATCTTTGCGACATCGCCTCCCAACACGAAAGCGTGAGCCTCACCGATCCCGCAACGCACCTCGATTATCTCGATGCGTTCGGTCAGCTCGAAGCGGAGCGAGGAAAAGTCTCCGAACAGGTCGACGCGATCGCGGAGGTCACGCGCGAGCTCGACCAAGCACGCGAGTCGGAAAAGAGCCGAGCTGAGCGCGAGGACGTGCTCACGTTCCAGCTTCGCGATCTCGAGGAGCTGTCGCCGGTTTCTGGAGAAGAGACCGCGCTGGTCAACGAACGAGGTCGGCTTCGCTACGCCGAAAAATTGGCGATCGCAACGCGCCGAGGTGCCGAGCGTTTGTACGACGCAGAAGGCGCGATTTGCGACGAGCTCGGTCGGCTCGCGAACGAGATCGAAAGCGCGTCGGCCTTCGATGGAACGCTGCTTCCTTTGGCGCGCACGATCGACAGCGCACGCGCAGAATTGACCGACGCAGCACGAGAGCTCGCTCGTTACGCCGATTCCGTCGAGGCGAATCCGGAGCGCTTGAATGAAGTTGAAGAACGCTTGTTTCGCCTGGAAAAATGGCTGCTCAAGCATGGTCCGACCACCGAGGATTTGCTTGCGTACAAGGACGAGATCGACAAATCGCTCCGCGACATGGCGAGCGCGAGCGGCCGAGTCGGCGAGCTCACGAAACGCCGCGAGACGATGCTCGAACGAGCGTCGACCTTGGCGCGCGCGCTTTCTAAAAAACGTCGCGACGCCGCGGAGCGCTTGGCAGATGCCGTCGGCAAAGAGCTGGCGATTTTGGGAATGGGTCGCGCACGGGTCGTCGTCGATGTCGCGCCCGTCGCACCGAGCGGTGGCATTGCGCTCGATGGCGCACGACTCACGCGCAACGGAATCGATCGCGTCGAATTTTTGATCGCGCCCAACCCCGGCGAGGATCCACGGCCACTGCGTCGCATCGCGAGCGGTGGAGAATTGTCGCGCGCCCTGCTCGCCATCAAACGCGTGCTCGCTGAAAACGGACCCGCTGGTCTGTACGTCTTCGACGAGGTCGATGCTGGAGTTGGCGGTGGCATTGCCGAAGTATTGGGACACGCGATCGCCGACGTGGCGAAGCACCGCCAGGTTTTGTGCATCACCCACCTTGCTCAAATCGCCGCGCAAGCCGACGCGCATTTCGTCGTCGACAAATCGGAAGCCAAAGGCCGCACGACGACGACCGTGCGCAGGCTCACGCAAAAAGAACGCACCGACGAAATCGCCCGCATGATCGGCGGCGTGAAGGTCACGGACGCCGCGAAAAAAGCCGCGTCGGAAATGCTCAGACGCTCATAATCGACGCGACGTTCTCGCTCATGCGCAGCGTTTTTTGCCGTCGCGTGAGAACCTCGCAGCCGTTTTTCGTGACCGCGACCGTGTGCTCGAACTGCGCCGACAAGGAGCCGTCGGAGGTGCGCACCGTCCACTTGTCCTTCGGGTCGACGTCCACTTCCCAGCCGCCGATGTTCACCATCGGCTCGATCGTGAACACCATGCCCGCTTTGATGCGATCGCCGGTGCCACGCTTTCCGTAGTGCTTCACTTGCGGCGGCTCGTGGAATTTACGGCCGATGCCGTGACCCACGAAATCGCGCACGACGCTGCAGCCTTTCGATTCGACGTACTCCTGAATCGCAGCTCCGATGTCGCCGAGCCGCGCGCCCTCTTTTACTTCCGCGATTCCGAGATCGAGCGCGACCCGCGCCGTTTCGGTGCAGAGCCGCGCCTCGGGGCTCATGCTGCCGACGTAAAACGTGGCCGACGTGTCGCCGTGAAATCCTTTGTAGAGCGTGGTGACGTCGACATTCACGATGTCCCCATTTTTCAGGACTTGTGCGCTCGGAATTCCGTGACACACGATCTCGTTTACCGACGTGCAAACGCTCTTCGGAAACCCGTGATAGTTGAGCGGCGACGGGTAGGCGTCGCGGCGAATCGTGTCTTCGTGGACGATCGTGTTGATCTCGTCGGTGGTCATCCCTGCGCGCAGCTTTTCGCCGACGAGCAGCAACGTGTCGGCTGCCATTTGGCACGACACGCGAATGGCTTCGATCTCTTTGGCGCTATGAATTTCGATGCTCACGGCTCTTCTCCGAAATACGTCACTTGCGTTTGCTACCCAGAGGTCACTTCATCTCGAAGGCGGTCATGGCGTCGCGTGCGGCGCTGACCGCTTCTTTCGTGTCAGGCGAAAGATGAAAGTGCCACTCCGCTTCGCCGTCTGCACGCACGAATTGGCGTACGAACGTGACGAAGCTTTTGCCGCCCAGCGACGTTTGCATGGTGCGCACGATTCCCGCGGACGGGCTGGTGCCTTCGATGTGGAGCGTGAAATCAGCCGACGGCGCATTTTCGCCGCCCAGCTTCTCGAGCGTCTTGAATGCGATGTCGTAGCGAGCTTGTGCGCCTTCGCCGCGCTCGGTCACGGTGTCGATCTTCGCGCGCAAAATGGCGTCGCTCAGCTGCGCGCGCTCGCGGAATTTCGTGTCGAGCCGCGGGTCGAGAGCGCCGTCGTAGTCGAGACCGACCGCCTTCGGATCGATACGGTCGTCAAACAGCTCCGCCTCGTGGCCCGAGTACGCCGGAAGCGCGCGCGACGGGGAATTTGCGCCGGATTCGGAGCCCCCGCATCCCAACGCAGACAACGCCAAAGCCGTCGCCAACACCGCAAAACTCGACCGCATCCCCGCTTTCTTACATCATTTCACGGTCGACGCCGTCGAACATGAGCCGAGCGACGTGCACGCGTCCAAGGCAGACGCGCAAGGATTGGGCGTCGACGGCGCCCAAGCGGCTCGCAGAACGCCTTTGGCGTGCTAGGGTCCGCACGTTTTTCAGGGGATTCACGGAGACCATTTTCGCCATGTTTCATAACGTTTCGCGTCGCTTTCTTCCCAACATCAAGAGCTACGCTCGGAGATGTTCGCCGTTCGCGCTCGCTTGCGTGCTCGGCTCGGTAGGGGTCCTCTCGTTTGCACATGCGGCGAGCAGCGCTCCGAATCCTCCGGCCGCCTCCGATCCTGGCGCCCCGACGGTGGGCTCGCTTGCGCCGATGCTCGAGGGCTTTGCGTACAACTCCACGCACGTCGACATCACCAAGCGGTACACCGACGTGAACGGCATCTTCGATCGCGAATACGATCCGATCCTCCAGAAGATGCAACCCGGCACGCGCATGCAGGCGATGGAAGCCGAGCGCGACAAGAAAAAAGCCGCGTTCGCCGTGAGCTTTCTCGAGTTCGGAGACACGCCGCTCGGGTTCGACACCACCGGGCTCGTGGGCGAATACTCCTACAAAAACCACGAGTACGTGCAGATCTTGAGACGCGACTACGGTCGCCGATTTTTCTTCTACATCGGCGCGCCGCCGAACGATCACTTCTGGAAGCTGTACGACGAGGTCACGCTTTGCGACGGCTGCTTGTGGGGTAACAGCTATCAAGAAGCAGTTGCGAAAATGAGCGCCAAGCTCGGCGTGGTAGGGCGCGCGCGTCCGGCGGATTTGGCCAAAGGCTACAGCCGCCCGTACACCGAATGGCAAGACGCGACCACGCACCTTCGCCTGATCGATCGCACGAGCGAGAAAATCGTCGGGGTCGGGTTCGGATCCAAATCAATCGAAGCCAATCTGACGTCGCTCCGCCCCAACAGGATGGAAGATCCGTTTGCGATGGATCCGTCGGTTGCTGCAGCAACGCGCGGTGGCCTCAGCGATCCGAACGGCACAAACGCACCCGCAGACGCGGGTCCGCCGCCGAAGAAAAAAAAGCACTGAGGCCCATCGTTGAAGCGCCACTGATCACCTCGATCTCCCAGCTCTCCGGACACGGCGGAAAATAAGCCGTTTTCGTTGCGTTGATGTTCGGACCGCACGCGCCCACAGCACGACGAGAAAAAAAGAATCGAGCGTCGCGCTCGCTGTCTAGATTTTCTCGGCGCCGTTCGGTGCGTGCACGCCGGTCGTGACGCGGAGCTTCACTTTCGGAAGCACGCGCAAAAGAGCGGGCTCCAGCATTTTCTCGCGGGTGATCGACGCGCCCGGGCAACCCGCGCAGGTGCCCGTCAAATGGATGTGCACGTCTTCTGCACCTGCCGAAACGAGATACAGCTCGCCGCCGTCCGCGCGCACCAGCGGTGCGAGGACGTCGCGGCACACTTTCAACACCGCGTCGCGGGGGTTATCCACTAAGGACCACGGTATCACGATTCGAGGGGCATTCGCGCAGAGACCGCGCGTATACTGCTAGTGCGTTTTGCCGGCTCCTTGAGTTACCTCTTCCTAGTTTAACCCCTCTCCCTACGTTTCCGCGTTCCTTGCTACTTTAGTTTTTGTGGTTGGCTGCCGTTCCCGCGTTTGGAGCATCCGTGGCTCGTTATCGCCTCCGCTTTTTACTCCAAGAATTCGACCTGCCACGTGGGGCTACGCTGATTGGGCGGAGCTCGGATTGCCACGTCACGATCGAAGATCCGCTCGTGTCACGCGAGCACGCCCGCATCGTTATCGACGACGAAGGCGCGCGCTGCGAGGACCTCGGAAGCCGCAACGGCGTGAAGATCAACGGCGTTACCGCGCGCGGCACCACCCGACTCAAAGACGGTGACCGGCTTCGCATCGGAACGCAGGAGCTGGTCTTCTGCACGGTGGTAGCGGCAGCCACTACGCCA
>JBDTFL010000126.1:0-6967 GCA_039937955.1 Polyangiaceae bacterium
CGTCACGCGCAGAGCTCGCGCTTCCCTGTCCGCATTGCAAAGAGCCAGTGTGCGGCGTGGCCGCAACGCTGCTCGTCGATCAATGGCCGGAGCCTTGGGCTCGCGTCGAAGGCGGAGAGCTTTCGCTCGAATATCGCGTCGCCATGATCGACGACAAAACCGAGCCCACGGCGGGATGCGCGTCGTGCGGCGCGCCAACACCACGCGAAGATCCGTCCGATCGCTGCCGGCGCTGCGGCGCTTGTATCTGGGTCCTACGCGACGCCGATCTCGACGGCGACGGTGCGCCAGAGCGACGACGCATTCAGCTCGGCGTACGCGTCGACGGTACCCGGCAAGGCCGTCCAGCCGATGCCGTCATCTCACTTGCTCAAGGCGAAGCCATGCTCCGCTCCGACTCGATGCTCGCGACCTCCGCCGCGAGCGGCAAATCCACCGAGGCCATTTTCGGCATCGGGTGCGCGCTCGCAGTCGGAATCACGATCCTCATCTGCGGCATTTCATATGCAGCATGCAAGTAATTTTACTGCGTAAAACAAGCCGAATCTAGGCTCGCGTCAACCGCCGTAGTCTTTGCACGACGGTGCGCCCGGCGCGAACGTGAGGCCGGAGTCGCACTTGTTGCCGACGGTCGGGTCGCAGTATGGCGCGCTCGTGGCGCAATCGGCGCTGGTTGCGCAGAGGGTGCCGGCCTGGAAGAGCGGGCCGCACGTGTTGTCGCAACGAAGCGAGGGTTGGCAGGGCTGCGTCGCACTGCATTGCGCCGCTTGCGCGCCTTCAGCAACGCACTGTGAGAGCGTTCCGCCGGACGGCGTCGAGCAGAACGAGCCGCTCGCGCAGATGTCGCCCGGATCGCCGCAGGGGTCGCCGAGGTTTTTCGTCGTCGAGTTCGCGCAATAGCCTTTGTCGCAAATAAGGCTTCCGGAGCAGTCGTAGGTGCTCGTGCATGCTTTGAGCGACTGGACGTTGCCGGAAAAGGTGCGGTTGCAGACGTCGGCCATGTCGGCCATCTGCGTCGGCGTGATCGAAGAGCCAGTGGCCGCGCCGCTGTAAATGTCGTGGATTTTGTTGATGCACGCCTCGGCGTTCCCGGAGTTGTAGGAGCGCTGACCGTCGGCAGCGGCAGTGGTTGCGAACGTCTGGCAGTCGGCCTGCCGGGAGGTCTGACAGGTTGCCGGAGATGCCGCGCAATGCGAGGCGACCTGACATTCTTCAGTTGCCCACTGATTGCAGAAGCTCGCGGTGTCGGGAAATTTAGGCCCCGCGCTGCTCGAGCTGCACGCCGGCAACGAAGCCAACGAGATAAGCGTCAACGATGCACCGAGTCCAAGCCATCGAAACTTCATATGAGTGTCCTCCACGGTTCAATCAAAGCAAACGAGTGTGCACGGGTTCGACGTAGGCGTCGGAGCGTTCGTTCACACCTATCCTGGAACAAGTCGTAATCGTGGGGCAAGCCCCTGATACGACGGTCTTGTAAATAGGTAGCAAAACACGAACCTTGGCTCCTAGACAGAGCGACCCCTTGACGATCTGGGCAGGGCCCGGTACGGAAACGGCGCACCTCGCGAAGGTGGCGGAATTGGCAGACGCACCAGATTCAGGTTCTGGCGGGGTTATTCCTGTACGGGTTCAACTCCCGTCCTTCGCACTAGCATCCCTCAATGATCGGCCCACGACGAGCCCATTCATAAGCACAAGTGATGCGATGCATGCATCCTATTCAGTAACGTTCTGAATGCCTCGGTCTTAATCTTTGAATCATGAAAATCACGGACAACACGGTCTTGATCACTGGGGGCACGGGCGGCATCGGCTTCGAGCTGGCCAAGCAGCTCATTGCGCTCGGAAACACCGTCATCGTGACGGGTCGCGATCAGGCGCGGCTCGAAGCGGCGCAGCAAAAATTGCCGGGGCTTCAGATCATCAAAAGCGACGTGGCGAGTAGCGCGGCGATCCGATCGCTGCACGAACAGGCGATCCAAAAATTTCCGGCGCTCAACATCGTCATCAACAACGCCGGCATCATGAAGAAGGTGAATCTGCACGACCCGCAGAATCTCGACGAGCTCACGACCGAGATCGACACCAATCTCGTCGGCACGGTGCGCATGGTCTCGCAGTTTCTTCCGCATCTGAAGAGCCGTAAAAATGCGGCAATCATGAACGTGTCATCGGGCTTGGCGTTCGTGCCATTCGCGATTTCCCCGATCTATTCGGCGACCAAAGCCGCGGTCCATTCGTATTCGCTCTCGCTTCGTGTGCAGCTCAAGAAAACGAGTGTGCGCGTGTTCGAGCTCGCGCCGCCGGTCACCGAAACGGCGATGGTCGACGCGTTCGATCGCGAGGACATGGAAGGCACGAAGGCGATGACGGTCGAGGCGCTCGCGAGTGAGGCCATCGCTGGAATGAGACAGGATCGATTCGAGATTCGTCCGGGTCAGAGTAATTTGCTGCAGTGGATGAGTCGCATCGCGCCGAGCTTCATTTTGGGACAATTGAGCAAGTCGGCCGATCGCATGATCGGTGAACCGAAGTTGCTCGGCGGCGCGGCCGTCAAAACCTGAGTCGCTACGACCGCGCCTGACGAGGATTCTTCTTCGTGCGCTTCGTGGACTCTGGAAAAACCCCGCTCATCACTTCGTGGATTTTCGCGCGCATGAACAAGGACACCGGGTCTTCGGTGTGCGAACGCGGCCAGAGCAGCTCGACGGCGGCGCCTTCGAGCTCGATCGGTAATGCGATGGTCCGCAACTTCGGATGCGCACGCAGCAAGTAGTGCGCGTGCGGCTCCGGCACTGTCGCAAGAAGCGGCGAGCCTTCGATGATATCGCCGATGTAATTGAAGGTCGGAACGGACACACGCACGTTTCGCGACTTTCCGAGCGTGTCCTCGACGACGCCACGCGCATCGCCCGCGTAGGAGACGATCACATGATCGTGCGCGAAATAAGCCTTTTCAGTGAGCATTTTGCCAACGCGCGCGAAACGGGGATCATACATGCAAACGAAACCGGCCATCATCAGCGTCGCTCGTTCGATCGATCGCGAGAGATCGTCGGCGATGCTCACGGCCAGATCGACGCTGCCGCTGAGGAGCGCTTGCTCCACCGTGCGAAATTGAACGGGCATCACAACCAGCTGCATGTTTGGAGCATCTGAACGAAGCAGCGACAGTAACGGTGGCAGGAGCAATCCTTCGGTCGATTCGGCGAGACCCAAACGAAAGGTCGCTGTCGATGTCGCCGGATCGAACCTGGTCGGCGCGAGCGTCGCCGCAACGAGCGGACCGAGATGCATGCGCGCCGACAAAAGAAGCTCCTTTCCGCGCGAAGTGAGCACCAGGCCGCGACCTTGGTGCACGAACAGCTCGGCGCGCACAAACGTCGCGAGGCGACGCAGCGCAGCGCTCACCGCGGGTTGCGTGACGTAGAGCTTCGCCGCCGCGCGCGTCACGCTGCCTTCTTCCGCGACGACCGCAAACACGCGGAGCAAGTTCAGATCGAGATCGCGTTCATAGCTGGAGCTTATGTTTTGAGGCACACGTATCGATAGCATTTGTGGATTGCACGACCCCAGAGGGATTTTCAGCGAAATGATAAGCTTTTGCTGGTGCTCAGCGCCGACGAGCTGCTCGAAACGTTCGAGGCGCTGACCCTTCCCGCGATCGCGGTGGATTCGGCGACATTTGCGACTGTCGGGGCAACGACCGTCGGTGCGCAGCTTCTCGCGCTTGCACCCGAGGCGCGCGATGCGTCGTGGCTCGATCGCGTGCATCCGGATGATCGCTCATCGCTTCGCGCAGCGCTCGCTTCGAGAAAATCCGCCCAACTCTCCGCGCGTTTTTCGAACGATAAAAAAACGTATCACTTCATCTCGTTCGAAATTCGTCCGCGCGATTCATTTGCCTTCGTCGCGCTCTCCGAATTACCGGGCGAAATTTCGAGCGAGCGCGCGGAGCTCGAGGCACTGCTCGAGGCGTTACCGTTCGACGTTTGGGAGCGCGACGCAAAAGGCATACTCATTCGCCAAAATCCGCAGGCGCTTCGCAATTGGGGCGCCCAGCTCGGTCGTGGCATCGACGAAATGGGCCTCGCGCCCGAGGTGACCGCGCTTTGGAAAGAGATGAATGCGCGCGCGCTCGCCGGCGAAGTCGTGAGCATGCCGATCGATTACGAGGTTGCCGGCCGCCGCGTGAACTACGTGAATTTGATCGCGCCCGTTCGTGAAGGCGGCCAAATCCGCGGCGTGGTCGGCGTGAACATCGACATCACCGCGACGCGGTCCGCAGAGGCGGAGCTCGCGCGCGCACAAGTGCAGCTCGTCCAACGCGAACGACTCGCGGCCCTCGGTGAGCTTGCTGCGGTCGTGGCGCACGAGGTTCGAAATCCGCTCGGCTCGATCTTCAATTCGCTCTCCAGCTTGCGTCGCACGCTCACGCTCACGGGCGATTCGGAAGTGCTGTTCGGAATTCTCGAAGAGGAGTCGGCACGGCTGAATCGTACGGTCGCCGACCTCTTGAATTACGCACGACCGCTCGAGCCGGAACGAAGGCAGGAAGATCTTCTCGAGCTCGCGCGCGACTGCTTGCGACTGGGAATGCGAACCTTGCGCACGGGAGCGCTGCCGATCGAATCCGAGGTGATCGCGCGGGGAGTCATCGAGCCATTTCCTACCGACCCGATCTTGCTTCGCATCGCTCTCTCGAATTTGGTGACGAACGCCGTGCAAGCGATGCCCGAAGGTGGTCGCCTCAACATCACCATCAAACAGACCCGACATCGTGACGAGGACAGCGTTGCGATCACGGTGACCGACACTGGCAAAGGAATTCCGCAAGACGTTTTGAAGCGTGTTTTCGAGCCCTTTTTCACGACGCGCGCATCGGGCACGGGATTGGGATTGGCAGTCGTGAGACGAATCGCCGAAGCACACGACGGCTTGGTCACCGCCGAAAGCGATTCCCAGCGCGGCACCGCTTTCACGCTGCTGCTGCCACGTCGACCGCTGTAGAATGAGGGCGTGAACTACCTCGAGCATCCGCATCTCGCGCCGCTGCGTCAGTTGATGACCGACCCGACGGTCTCCGAAATCATGATCAACGGCCCGCAACGATTGTTCGTCGAACGCGCAGGCCACATCGAAAAAGCGCCGCTCATTTTTCCGACGCCGCATCATCTTCAGATTTGCGTCGAGTCGCTGGTCGGCTTCAGTGGTCGCGCCGTCAATTCGAAATCGCCGTTCGTCGACTTCCGCTTGCCCGACGGCGCACGCGTCAACGTCGTCATCGCGCCCATCGCGCTCGATGGCCCGGTCGTCACGATTCGTCGCGCGGTAAAATCGATTCGCCGCATTGACGACCTCGTGAAACGTGGCTCATTGACGCAGAAAATGGCGGCATTTCTCGAAGCTTGCGTCGCCGCGCACGCGAACATTTTGTTTTCGGGCGGTGCTGGCTCCGGAAAAACGACGCTCCTCGGAATGCTGAGCGCATCGATCAATCCGGAAGAACGCATCATCGTAATCGAGGACACCGCCGAGCTCGAGCTCGCGCAGCCGCACGTCGTGCGCATGGAGTGTCGTCCGCCGAACATGGAAGGCGCGGGCGCCATCTCGCTTGCCGAGCTTCTCAAAAACAGCCTGCGCATGCGCCCGACGCGTTTGATTTTGGGCGAGGTGCGCGGCGAAGAAGCATTCGATCTTTTGAGCGCATTCAGCAGCGGTCACTCCGGCGGCTTCGCGGTCGTGCACGCGAGCTCACCCATGCAAGCCGTTTCGCGTCTCGAGCTCATGGTGCTCTCGCGCGGATTGCCCTACCCGCTCTGGGCCATCCAAACTCAGATCTGCAACGCCATCGACATCATCGTGCAGCAGGCCATGATGCCGGACGGCGTTCGTCGCGTGACCGAGATCACCTCGGTGCAAGGCACGACCGAAGACAGCGTCATGCTCCAAGACATTTTCAACTTCGACCACGATGAGCGCCACTACGTTTGCACCGGCGAGCACCCGCAGATCATGCCGCGGCTTCGTCGCGAGATGTCGAGCATCGAACAAATTCTGCAGCGCGGCCTCGCCTGATTGCCCTGCTGACCCAACGTCGCTAGGTCAAACTGCGTCGACAAGCGCGTGGGCGTATGCACGATCACCCGTGTTTTCAAGGGTGGAATCATCGTTGCTTATGCAAACCGTTATGGAGAGGCGGCTTGGTTCACTCATCGTCGTGACGCTCTTCGTCTGTGGGTGCGTCGAGACGCCGGCCGCCACCGACGCACGAGCCGAAGCGCACGCGCTCGATCAACCCGCGCGCGTGGCCGTCGACGACTTTTGGCTCGACCAGCAGATCGCCGCGTTCGACGAGAAGCCGGCCGAACGACCGCGCAGCATCTCGCTCGGTTACGCAGGTGACACGCCGCTGTCGGGCGGCGTGATGCGCGACACGCCGATCAATTATTACCCAGACAACTACCAAGGCTCCTATCCGCAAGCCGTGTATCCGCCGCGCGCGTGTCCGCCGAATTACCCGAACGCGTATGGGTACGGTTACGCGCCGCCGGGCTATCGGTGATTGGATCGACCCGGCCGAGCGACGCGCACGTGTGTCGTCACGCCAGATCGCGAATGTTCAAGCTCGCGAGATAATCCTGCTTGCCGAGGTCCACGCCGTTATGACGCAAGATCGCGTAGGCGTGCGCGAGGTGAAAATAAAAATTCGGGAGCGCCATCTCGTTCAAATAATCGGCGGCTGAAAGCCCTTTGCCCTCCATGAACGAAAGCGGCACGACGCGCTTGTCTGCGCCCTCGAAATCCTTCGCCGTAAATTTTCCGAGATACGCCACGACGGACTGAATGCGCTCGTGCAGCTGCTCAATCGACGTTTCGGTATCCGGATGCTTCGGCGGATCTTGGCCCGCGAGCCGCGCCGCTGCGAACTTCGCCGCGTCACATGCCGCCTGCACCTGTCGCA
>JBDTFL010000127.1:0-11083 GCA_039937955.1 Polyangiaceae bacterium
ACCGTCTTGCGCGAACGTGCTCGACAGCACGATGGGCGTCATCACCGCGCCCGACACCGGGTCCGGTGCTTGGCCGGCATGAATGGCGAGCGTGTCGAAAGCGAGCTTTGAATGATTGTCGGGTTGCATGCGCCGAGGACGATAGCGCCACGTGTGGCCGAATGCAGCAGGATCCCCGCGCAAAAATAGCTATTACCAAGGAAGAGATGCTCTTTCGAAAACGCACGTCGCATGTTCCCGACAAGGCAGCGACCCGTCTCGACGAGCTCACCGATTTCGCGCAGACGCAGGGCTATCAAGAGGAGCGCGTGCTCTGGCTCGTGGAGCTGGTCGCATGGCTTCGTCCCGCAGCGAATCAACGCGGCAGCGCGAAGGTCACGTTTCTCGAGAATCAGCTCACGCGGAATCCGGAGCGCCATAAAAATGTTTCGGAGGCGATGAGCGAAATCGTTCGTCGATGCGGCGTTTCCGAATTGCTCGCGTACGGCGGCATCCCGCGCGATTTCCATTTGGGCGGCGCCGTCAAAGAATGGTTTCTCGCGCGCGTGCTTCCTGCTGCGTGCAACACGGATGACGCCGAACAAATCGTCGCGCTCGCGTTCAAGCAAGGTGACGTGTCGTGGATCGCGCGCGGCGGAATCGCCTCACTTTTACGGCAGATCGTCGATCCTTCACTCCTTCCGGAATTGCGTCGGCAGCTGGTGGATGCGATCACGAACCTCACGCACCAGATCGTCGCGCAGGCCCACTCGCCGAACGTGCGCAGCCTGGCGCGCGAAGAACGTTCGCCGTTCAATGGTCTGCCCAACGCGATCGGGGAGCTCATCTCCGATCCATCGCAAGGCGGTCTCGTTACCGCGCTGCGTGGCCGCGCCAAGCAGTGTCGGCTGCTCGTCGAGTCGCATCGCGCGGAGCTGGTGCACCGCGGCGCCGATCTGAACACCACATTTCAATTGGTGCGTTTGGAGCAACAGCTCGAGCGCTTGGTGCTCCTCGCCGAGCTGCTGCACGAGCCGAGTGATCGCATGATTGGCCGGGTTTGTACGGTGATCGTGAAGGCGGTGCTCCACAATGTCACCGGCAAATCACTCTTCGCACGTAGCTCCGATTTGCTTTTGCAGAATCTGGTGGAGACCGCAGCAAGCGTCGGCCGCGATTATTTGGACGAAGAAAAATCGTCGTTTCTCGCGGCATTCGGGGCCGGCGCTGGCGGTGGTGCGCTCATGGCAGTGGCCACGGTGGTCAAATATCTTTTGCTCGGCAAGCAGCTGACGCCGCTCTACGAGGGGGTCGTTTTTTCGCTCAACTACGCCACCGCATTTTGCCTCGCGTACCTCTTTCATTTCACGATCGCCACCAAGCTGCCGGCTCACACCGCCGCGGCGCTCGCCGAAAGCGTGCGCGGCGAGGGCGCGCATCGCACACGAATCGCCTTATTTTTGGGGGTTTGGCGCGCTACCGTGCGGTTGCAGTTCGCGGGCTTGCTCGGGAACATCGTAGTCGCTGCACCGCTCTCGTTCGCGTTCGACGTCGCTGCGAAACATGCATTCGGGCATCACTTGCTCCCGGCCGCCACTGCCGAGCACGCGCTCACGTCCAATTCGATTTTGGGGCCATCGATTTTGTTCGCCACCCTCACCGGATTTTTTCTTTGGTTGAGCAGCTTGATCGGCGCCGCTGGCGACAACTGGACGCGCGTCATCGGTCTCTCCGATCGACTCGCCACGAACGTCACTGCGATGAAGCGACTCGGCGTCCGGCGCGCTCGACCTTGGGCCGACGCCATCGTCCATCGCGTCGGGGGGCTCGCCGGAAATATCTCGCTCGGCATCATGATGGGCGGCATCCCCGCGCTGTTCGCGATCGCGAGCATCCCCGTCGAGATTCGTCACGTTACCGTCAGCACGGGCGCAGTCGCGTTGGCGTTCGCGGCGGGTGCAGGAACGAGAACCCAGCTGATTTTAGCGGTGGTTGGTGTCCTCGTGATCGGCGCCGTCAACGTCGCCGTGTCCTTTTTTCTCGCCCTCTGGCTCGCACTTCGCTCGGCAAAAACCGGGAGATCCACGGATTCCGCGAGCCTTTTGGTTCGTGTAGGTTTGCGCCATTGGCTCACCGGAACGCGGCCTTCGGTTTCTGTCACCGCAACCGCTGGTTTCGATGCGACTTCAGGAGAAGGCCAGGTATAACCGCCCGCATGAAACGCCTTACGCCCAAGAAAATTTTCTCGACCCTCATCCTCACGGCGCTCGTGGCGCCATTCATCATCAACTGCGGCTCCCTTCCGAAAGTTCCGGGCGCGCCCGCACTGCCGGACACGAGCTGTCCCGACTTCTCCAGCGCTGACGCTGTCGAGAAGGTGGACTTCGCCGCGACGTTCAAGCTCCAAGCCGACGTCGGCGCGAAGCTCAAAGCGGGCGTTCAAGCGTCCGAAGAAATCCAGGCGTTTGCTGCCAAGCTCGACGCGGATCTGAAAGACGCGTGCGGCGGTCTCGCGAAAGACCTGGGCGACAAGGCCGACTACAAGAACGGCGAAGAGACCTGCAAGGCCGCCATCAAAGTGATGGGCGAGTTCAAAGCGAAGATGGGCGCGAACGCGAAAATCGCGCTCGACATCATTCCGCCGCGTTGCGACGCCGACATGAGCGTGATGAGCGACTGTGCCGGCAGCTGCGACGCATCGGTCAAAGGCGGCGGCGCGAAGGTCGAATGCGAGCCCGGAAAATTGAGCGGATCGTGCGACGCGCAATGCTCGGGCTCATGTGACTTGAGCGCGTCGGCAAAATGCGACGGCACCTGCGAAGGCTCGTGCGACGCGACGTTCAAAGGCAGCTGCGGCGGAAATTGCGACGGCAAATGCGACGGCAAATCCTCGAAAGGTGCAGTCTGCAACGGTACCTGCGACGGCAAATGCGACGCGAAAGCATCGGGAAGCTGCGGCGGAAAATGCGGCGGAACGTGCAAGCTGAAGGCCGCTGCAAAATGCGACGGCACCTGCACCGGTTCGTGCACCGCAGAAATGAAAGCACCGAAATGCTCGGGTGAGGTCACGCCGCCGAAGATGAGCGCCGAGTGCAAAGCGCATTGCGACGCGAAGGTGAACGCGAACCTCACGTGCAAGCCGGCGAGCGTCACGCTTCGCATCGAAGGTGCCGCGGATACCGGCGCAGCAGCGACGTACAAGGCCGCGATCGAGAAAAATCTTCCTGGCGTCCTGAAGATCGCCGAGGGCATGGCGAAGCAGGCGACCGAGGTCGCGGGCAACATCGAAGCGGTCATCGGCGGATTGCAAGCTGGCGCATCGGGCATGGCGAAGGCGAGCTCGGATCCGATCGCAGCAGGCAAGCTGGTCGGTTGCGTCACCGCTCCGTTCAAGGGCGCGCTCGACGCAGCTGCAAGCGTCAAGGCGAACGTGAACGTTTCGGTTGATGTCAAAGCCAGTGCATCGGCAAGTGGCAGCGCGGGCGGCAAAGCCGGCTGATCCGATTCACGCGATAAAACAAGCCCTCGGAGAGCTTCGGCGCTTCGGGGGCTTTGCTTTTTTGTTTCATGCATCGAGCCGATTTGCGCGCAGGCGTCTAGAGAGGCGGCGGCGTCGCCAAGAAATTCACGATCGCGACCAGCTCCGCAATGCGTCGTCCGCTGCGAGCCCTTGCGCGTGACTCGGGTTGTTCCATTCCGAAGTGTGCGCGAAATGCGCTCATCGTGCCGACCGGTGCCTTGAGAAATTCGCGCGCGGATCGTCGAAGATCGATTCGTATTTTCGGAAGCGCTCCGCCGGCTTTCACGAAGAGCGTGAGCGAATAGGTTCCCCAACTGCAGAAGATGTCGTCCGGTCTGGAGAAGCGCTGCCATTTCGCGACGAATTCTTCGCGGGTGATTCCGCGGGCAAATGCCGCTTCGTCCACCTCCGTGTGACGCGTGGTGGACGGCGCGAGCTCGGTTTGCGGCTTGATGATCTCGTCGAAAACTTCGCCGGTGCTCGGTCGACACGCGACCCAATGCACGAGCTCGTCCGGATTTTCTTTTCGTTGATGCGTGTTGTAGGGCCAGGCGTTTGCTTCCGCATGTACGCACACGATGTCGTGCGCGCGTGTGGTGAGCTCGTTGGGCAAGCGTGATCGTGGGTCGACCGGTCCGCGCTTGTTTTTGCGAACATGCCTGGGACGGCTATTTTTCCCGACGAACGAGAGTTGTGCGTCGACCATCGCGCGAAACGGAACGAGCATCGCCAAAAACCGTTCGCGATCTTTTTCGAGCACCGAGAGCACGTGCACGAGCGCTTCGATGGTCGACACGTAGTCGTCCTGCGGTTCTTTGCGAATGCGGTAGTCGCTGGGCGAAGGCGGACGAAACGCGTAACGCGGAAGCGCCGCGAGCTCGGGATTTTGGCGGACCAATTTCTTCGCCTGCCACCACGTGCCGTCAACGACGATCAACGTGATGGGGCCGCTCGGCGGATGCTGTTCGACGTCGATGGCGCCGGGACCCGGATACAAAAGCGCGGCTGGGCGCTCCGGATCTTCCAGCGCCTTCAGGTCGCGCCAATGCACGCCGACGTGAAGCTCGGAGTCTTTCAAACAAAGTGCCGCGATGCGCGCGGTGTTGATCGGAACTTTTTGCTCGCGCGGATGCTGCAAAATCAAAACGCGCGTTTTCGTTTCGAGCTTGGTGACGAAGCGGCAGTAACAAACCACCTCGGGTCGCCAACACGTTTCGCAAATCGCGCGCGGAGAAAAATCGGTGGGCAGCTCCGACGCGTGTGTCATGTTCGTGCGCTCCCGGGTTCACCCATCAAAAGCCTATTTTTTGGGGTGATCGTGCTTGGGAGGAGCTGCGTGCGAACTTTGTAACCGTGCTCGGCGAGGTTGCGTGCGCGCGTGGCGTCGATGGCGAGAGCTGCATCCATCCATCCGCTGAGACCGCCGGTGTCGCACGTTGCTTCATCATGACAGCACGGCAGGACAACGACGCGTGCGCGCGCAGTTGCGGCGCGGTTCAAAACGAGGTCGGTCGATGATCCGCATGCGTGAGCGGATACGACGACATCTTCTGCGCTCAATGCGATGTCCTCGATTGCGCGCTCCTCGAACGTGATGCGTCCTTCGATGCGGGGCCAAGCTTTCGAAAGTGCGGCAGCGAGTCGTGCTGCGCTGGGCGGCAATTTGCGATCGACGGCGATGGCGGACGGCGATGTGTCGTCGAGGATCAGCATCAAGTGCGCGATGAGCCCATGGCCGCAGGCGAGATCGACGATGCGACCGCCGCGGAAATGCCGACGCGCCCGACGCGCCACCTCCCACGATTCATAAAGCTCTTTGCGCGGCAGACAATCTGCATCGCAAACGACACGCGCGACGCGATCGAAGAGTGTCTCGCCAGGAAAATGTGCGAGCAGCTTCGGCGAAAGACGCGCGCGATGTCCGGGGTCGAGCAAAGCGCCGCGAGCTTAGCTCATCTCGCGAAAGACCGTATTTTGTAGTGCGATCGCGATCGCCAGAAATAGCGACCAGATGTGCGTCGCGGCTAGCGAGGTGCGATGACGGGCGCGCTGGTCGTGATGCCCGCGCCGGAGAATTGACTCGATCCGATGTTGTTGAGCAAGCACGCGGTGCCGTCCGTGTTGTCGATCTGGACAATGTCGCCTTGATGACTGAAGCCGTAGACCTTGTCTTGATACGCCGCGATTCCGTACATCGATTTGAAACCGAATCCGGTTGCGGGCGTGGAGCCCGTTGTGGGAGCTGCACAGCCGGCTTTTTGCACGACCTTGCCTTTGACGCCCTTCATCGTGCTGGCCTTGCCGGGCTTCACGAGGCTCACGTCGATCTCGATCAACGTGTCCTCCGGATCGCTCGTGCTGTCGCGCACGGTGGCGAATCCGAGTGGGCTTCCGCCGTTTGCGAGAAACACGATGTCACCGGAGAGTCCCCACGGTTTGCTCGTGAGCGGATCGGTTCCCAGCGTTCCAACTTGCGTAGTCGCGCCGCTCGTCGAATCGATTTGCCAGAGAGCGCCCGAGTCGTCCGCGGCGATGAGCACTTCATCGGTGGCGACCGTATTTTCAGGGGCAACGGTGAGCCCGTAGAAATTGTTGTTCTTGCCGGGCAGTGGCCACTTCGCCGTGCACTGCACCGTCGACCCGCTGATGGTGAGCGGGTACGCGTTGCTTTGCGTGACTCCGTAGAGCGATCCGTCTTTCGCGACGGCGATGTCTGTCATCGACGAGTCCTGACCGCTCCCGCTGCCTATGCAGTCGAATTTTCCGATCGTCGTCGGAGGCGAGCTGACATGCGCGGGGTCAACCGAGTAGAGCGTGTTGTTCGTGTGCACGTAAAAGATCGCGGGACCGTCTTGCGTCGTCGATCCGTCACCGCCGCTCAAACCGCCCTCACCATTACCGCTGGTGCCACCGCCGTCACCGCCGAGCGCCGCACCGCTGTCTGGACTCGAAAATCCGGAGGGCGTCGAGCCTCCACCACACGCGACGCCGAACGCGATTGCAGATCCGACGAACCCGCCGACGACCGAAAGACGCCTCAAGGAAGTTCTCATTCGCGCGCAACGTGCCATCGACGCTTCGGTCACGCAAGCGCGGATCGAGCCTTTTTTCCGATATTTGGTGCGCTCTCAGCTTACCTACATTCGTTTAATGAGCGTGTACTTCAACACGCAACGCGATGTCGCGGATGCCCGCGAATGTGTCGCAACGATGCGGACCTGACCCCAACTAGGTGACTTTTCGCGCAACCGTTCCGGGCGGCGGCGAATACCAACCCGGATCTTCGTAGCTCGTGATGCCCGCGCGCACTTTGAGGACGGTGAACATGCCGCCCATCTCGATGTCGCCGTAAGGTCCTTTGCCGGACATCATGGGCAGCGTGTTTTTCGGATGTCCCATCATCATCATGTTTCCCATCCCGGTTTCGCCCATCGCCATGTACGCCGGGAGAACGCTGCGCATTTTTTCCGCTGCCGTCGCGCTCGCGCTCTTCACGCCGATCATGTTCGGCATGTCGTGGTTCATCGCGTTCATCGTGTGATGCGACTTGTGACAATGAAACGACCAATCACCGGGAGCATCGGCGATGAGCTCGATGTCGCGCGTAGCTCCTACCGGAACGTCGTGCGTGACCTCGCGAAAGCGCGCGCTCGGTTGAATGGTGCCACCGTCGGTCCCTGTGACTTCGAATTGATGACCATGAATATGAATGGGATGGCTGTCCATGCTCAAATTACCGAGCCGAATGCGCACGCGGTCGCCTTGCTTCACGACGAGCGGATCGGTGCCCGGCCACACACGACTGTTGAACGTAAAAATATTGAAGTCGGTCATCACTGCCGGATTCGGTCGTGATGTGCCCGGCGGGATCGACCACTCGTGCAGCATGATCGCAAAATCGCGATCGACAGGCTCCGCATTTTTGGGATGAATGATGAAAAAACCCATCATGCCGAGCGCCATCTGCACCATCTCGTCGGAGTGCGGGTGGTACATCAAGGTTCCGTGCTGCCTTAAGGTAAATTCGTAGACATAAGTCTCACCGGGATTGATGTGAGGTTGGGTCAATCCCGAAACGCCATCCATTCCGTTGGGCAGCAAGAACCCGTGCCAGTGAATGCTGGTTCGCTCGGGCAAGTGATTGGTCACGAAGAGCCGAACGCGATCACCCTCCACCGCTTCGATGGTCGGACCCGGCGAGCTTCCGTTGTAGCCCCAACAGTCGACGACCATACCCGGCGCAAACTCCTTTTTTAAAGGCTCTGCGATGATCCTAAATTCTTTTACGCCATCCTTCATGGTGAACGGCATGCTTGTTCCGTTGGGCGTCACCACAGGCGGACGCTGACCGCGACGCGTGAGAGCAGACGCCGCTGGAGGCGCGACGGTTTGTGCGGCGGCATTTCCTCCACGCAAAAACCCTAACCCTCCTATGGCCAATGACAGACTCGACAAAGCACTTCGGCGCGTGATCATCGTGAGCCTCGCATTTCGGATCCGGTCGAGTTTTGGATGGGAGGGTTAGGGATCGAGCCTCCGGTTGCACGTTCGAGGTCGGCGCGCGCGATCCAATAGTCGCGGACGGCGACGATCAGCTCGCGATAGGCGCCCACTTCATTGCGCTTCGCTTGGAGCAGTTGGTAGGTGCCCAGCAACATGGCGTCATGCTCTTGTTGTGACAGCGCAACGATCTGCTCGTGCAACGGAAGCACCACGTTCGAATAACGCGCAACGATCTCGCGTGCGATCGCGAGGCGGCCCGCTGCTTCGCGCACTTCGGATCGAACATTCACGGCGAGCCCATTTTTACGGGCGATCGCCGCTCGATACTCACCCTCGAGACGGGCGACGGTCGCTTGCTTTTGATCGAAGATCGGAAGCTCGAGGCTCGCATTGGGACCCAAGGTCGAATAGCGCTCCGGCGCGCGCTCGTACGTTACGCCGAACGACGCACCCGGAAGAAAACGCGAGGTCTTCGCGAGTGACACGGCATGCGCGAGCTCGTTCTCTTCGGCAGCGGCCGCGAGAAGATCGAGACGTCTACTTACAGCGAGTGCCTCGAGATGATCGCTAGGAGGATCGGCCGCCGGGAGCTCCGCGAGCTTGGGCTGGACCTGATAGCTCGCATCTGCGCCCCACACACCCATAGACGCGTAAGACTCTCGTGAGATGTTACGACCTCGCCTTCGCTCTGGAGCAGCTCGGTGCGCAGCTCTTCATGTGCGCTTTGCTGATTCGCAAAATCGAGATCACTGATGTTGCCGGCGTCGTGTTGACGCGCCGCCAGGTCGACGCCCGCGCCCGATGCCTCGAGGATGGTCTTGCGCATCGCCACGATTTGTTGACTGGCCTCGAGCGAGTAGAACGCAGATGCGACATCGAACGTCATGCGTACGACGGCATCACCGACGCGAAGCTCGGCGCGCTCGAGCGCAGCACCCGCAATCTTCTTGCGCGCGGCGATCGTAAAAAGGCTCAAAAAGTCCTGCGAAATCGACAAATTTCCGCCGGTCGCAACATTTCCTGCGATCGGAAATTCGAGACCGCCACCAATCACCGGATTCTTCATCAAGCCCGCTTGAACGAGATCGGCCTGTGCGAGGGTGAGATCTTCGTAGGTGGCCTGCAACGTTTTGTTGTCGAGCAGCGCCACGAGAATGGCGTCATTCAGGGAAAGTGGGCGAGAGAGAATGCGGTGAAGCTCTTGCGCGACCGCTCGATCATCGTCGCTACCATTGTCCCAATGAATGCGTTGTCCTGTGCGATCGCGAACCAGCTTTGCGGTGTCGCGAAAATCCGAATCCGTCGACGTGGACGCGCAGCCAATCACGAGAGCCAAACTTGAAGACCACAGAATTGGCGTTAAAAATAGGTAGATTCGCGATCGCTTCGGCATCGACGCAGCACGGTACTGGGCGTGCCCAGACGCCGCAAGCTCACGGATTACAGGTGAGCGAGCTACCGCCTTCGTGGAACGTGACGTTCGTGAGCGTGCAGTCGATGGAATCCACTTCCGGAAAATTCGACGATGCCATCGTTCCACTGCAGATGCCGCTGCAAGCGTTCTGACATTCCGTCGTGCAGGTGGGCGGGGCGTGCGCGGTGCAGCTCGCCTTGCATGATGGCTGATCGCCGGCCGGAAGGAGGCCGGGTCCCTCGTTTCCGCCGCTGCCGCCGCATCCGAGGACCGCGCACAACATCAAGCCGGAGAGCAGTCCGACCAGTAATCTCAAGGTGAGTCTCATGCGTGCGCCTCCATCAGTGATCCATAACCATTCAGGTCCGGCTCTGGTGCGGTTTCTCAACATCACCGAGACGACGGGCTCCATAAAGCAGCCCGCATGCCACCATAAAGTGCCTTGATTTACCGCCTTTCAGGGCGTGGTCGAAAGCGAGCACGGAAAATTTCCGGGGCGGCCGGGAAAATTTCCGGATCGCTCAGCGCAAACCGTCGAGCACGTCGCGGACGCGCCGCGTGAGTGCGCTCGGCGTCAGCGGCTTTTGCAAAAACGCGATGTCGGAGTTGAGCACGCCGTGGCGAACGATGCTGTCGTCGGTATACCCGGACATGAAGAGTACTTTCATTTCCGGTCGTAGACCTTTGAGACGACTCGCGAGCTCCGGTCCGCTCATCTGCGGCATGACGACGTCGCTCAACAAAAGGTCGATCGGTCCTCGGTGCTGCTCACAGATGAGCAGAGCCTCCACGCCGCCGCGTGCATCGAGAACCGTGTAGCCGTGTCTCTGCAAAACTCCGCGAGCGACCACACGCACTTGCTCCTCGTCCTCGACCAAGAGGATCGTTTCGGTTCCGTTGCTCGTGGTTGCGACTCCCGAAGGACGCTCGACCTGTGCAGCACCGTCTTCGCATGGAAAATAAATTTTGAAGGTGGCGCCGTGGCCGACCTTGCTGGTCACGTTGACGCAACCGCCGCTCTGCTCCACGATTCCGAAGACCGTCGAGAGACCGAGGCCCGTTCCTTTGTCGCGTGCTTTGGTCGTGAAAAACGGCTCGAAAATACGTGATTGCGTGGCTTCATCTATTCCGACTCCCGTGTCGGTCACCGTGAGAACGACGTGCGGTCCGCTCTTTCGACAACCGAGCACGCGCCGATTTTCCTCGTCTACGATCGTGCTCGCCGTCTCGATGGTGAGCTTGCCGCCAGTCGGCATCGCGTCGCGAGCATTGACCACGAGGTTCATGATCACTTGCTCGATGCTGCTCGGGTCGGCCTTAACTTTTCCGAGCTTTTGCTTAGGCGAGAAAACGAGGTCGACGTCCTCGCCGAGCAAGCGCTGCAACATCTTTTGCATGCCCGCCAACAGTTCATTCAGATCCAAAATGCGCGGCGCGAGCACTTGCTGACGGCTGAACATCAGCAAGTGGCGCGTGAGCTCTGCAGCACGTTTTCCGGCGCGTCGGATCTCTTCCAGATCGTCGCGCATGGGGTCGCCGACCTTCAGATCCGCAACCAAGATTTCGCTGTAGCTCAAGATCACCGAAAGCACGTTGTTGAAGTCGTGCGCAATTCCTCCGGCGAGACGACCGACTGCTTCCATCTTCTGCGCTTGACGAAGATGCTC
>JBDTFL010000128.1:0-10828 GCA_039937955.1 Polyangiaceae bacterium
GTGTGATGAAAGGATTTTGCAACGTCGTCGATCCGCGCATTTTTACGGTCGATCACGTCTGCGTAAATGTCGGGCTGACGAATCGGCAGGCGATGCATGCGCTCCGTGATGCCGCTCGTGTCGTCCCAATCTTCGTGCTCTTCGATCTGATCGAGGAGCGCTTGCGACACGACTGCGTAGCGCGGCACCGGTTTGATCGCCGCGCCGCGCGTCCACATCTCAGTTGCCACCTCGGCGCGTCGAAGAACCGGCGGCCGGTGCGCCGTCGCGGATCGAATACGCGCACCACGCGACGCCGATGACGAGCGCAAAGCCCATCCACAAAATGCCGCGACCGAGCGCGCTGGCTACGACCGAATCGGTTCCGAAACCGCCGTGATATTGCGCGTACGTCGCGCTGGTTGCCACGCGGCGTTGCATCGCGAGCAAAAAAACCGAAGCGGCACCGAGTGGAACGCCGCCGATGGTGGCGACGCCCGCGAATTTTTGAGAGCGCGCGGTTCGCGACGAAATCGCGAAGCCGAGCGGCACCATCGCGCCGCCGAGGAGCACGAGGGCGAGATCGACGGCCGACGGTACCGCGCGCCACGGCACGAAATAGAGGTAGGCCCAGTCGCCGTGAAACGCGACGAAGTAGCCTAAAACAGGGGTGAAAACGAATCCGGCAAACGCGGTCACGATCAAGAAAGATCGCGCGGCGATGAGGGGTCCGTCGTCGCGAGCGAGCTCGGCACGCGCAAGCCACGCGAATAAAGCGCCAAGCGCAATTCCGACAAAGGGCGCAAACGGGAGCGGCACTCGATCTTGTTACCACAACGCGCTAGTTTCCCAGCCAATCGTGGACCCTACGAAAATCCGAGAGCTGCTCGCGCGCGTGCGTGATGGGCAAGAGAGCGTCGAAGAGGCGGTCGACGCGCTGAAGCATTTGCCGTTTTCCGATCTCGGTTATGCGGTGGTCGATCATCATCGCGCGCTGCGCACGGGCGTGCCGGAGGTGATTTTTGCAGAGGGAAAAAATCCCGAGCAGATCATCGGCATCACCAAAGAGCTGATTCGCTCGGGGCAAAACGTGCTCATGACGCGTTTGTCGGAAGATGCAGCAAAGGCGGTAAAACAAGGTGTTCCAGAGCTTTGTTACGCCAAGCTCGCGCGCGTCGGCACGGTCGAGGTCGCGGCGATCGAAAAATTGTCGGACCGTCCCGTTGCGCTGGTGAGCGCCGGCACGAGCGATCTTCCGGTCGCCGAAGAGTGCGCGGAGACGATGCGCATGCTCGGTGTGGATTGCGCGCGCGTGTACGACGTCGGCGTCGCGGGCATTCATCGCGTGCTCCACAAACAAGCCATTTTTGCGGACGCAGCAGTGGTCATCGTCGTCGCCGGAATGGAAGGCGCCTTGGCGAGCGTCGTCGGCGGATTGGTCGAGGCTCCCGTCATCGCGGTTCCGACGTCGATCGGTTACGGCGCCGCATTCCAGGGCGTCGCCGCATTGCTCGGCATGCTCACGAGCTGCGCGTCCGGGATCACGGTGGTCAACATCGACAACGGGTTCGGCGCTGCGTTCGCGGCCGTCCGCATTTTGCGCGCCGCGCGCTCTGGTGCAAGCGCAGCTCGAAAAAACCGCTCCACCGAACGGCCGAGCGCATAACCATGCCGCACGATGGTCCGCTTCACTCGCATGATCATCCACATGATCACGAACACGGGCATGAGCATCACGATCATGATCACCCCCACGATCATTCGCGCGAGCACGCCGCACAAACCGCGACGCTGGAACGTGGCGCAGGTATCGGAAAAATTCTTTTTCTCGATGCACCGAGCGGTCTGGCTGGAGACATGATCATCGCGGCGCTCGTCGATCTCGGTGTTCCGGCCGTGGTCATCGCCGATGCCGTCGCGAAGCTTCCCATCACGGGATTTCACCTGCATTTCGGATCGCGCGTGAGGAGCGGAGTCGTCGCAACCTCGTTCGAGGTGCACGTGGACGACGCACAACCCGAGCGCACGTACTCGGAGATCCGCGAAATTTTGGATGCGTCGACGCTCGACGCCGAGACGAAGGCCGCAGCACACGGCACATTTTTGCGGCTCGCAAAATCCGAAGCCAACGTCCACAAGATGCCGGTCGACGGCGTCCACTTTCACGAGGTCGGCGCCATCGACGCGATCGTCGACGTCGTCGGAAGTGCCGCAGCGCTCACGTATCTCGGCGCGAAATTGGTCGTCTCTCCGCTGCCCATGGGCCGCGGCTTCGTACGCGCTCGTCATGGTGTGTTGCCGTTGCCCGCACCGGCCACCGTCGAATGCTTGAGCGGCTTTCCCACGTACGACGCCGGCCTCGAGTTCGAATTCGTCACGCCCACCGGCGCAGCGATCGTCGGCGCACACGCGATAGAAGCTTCACGTTGGCCGTCGTTTTCCCCGCAAAAAAGCGGGTGGGGCGCAGGTACTGCCGATCTCAAGGATCGTCCGAATTTGCTCCGCGCGATTTTGGGCGCAGCTCCCGAAGAAGAAACGTCGCACGTCGTGATTGAAACCAACGTCGACGACGTCACGGGGGAGATAGTTGCAAACTGCATGGAATCGCTTTTTGCGGCTGGCGCGCTCGACGCTTGGGCGACGCCCATCACCATGAAAAAAGGGCGACCGGCGCTGACGCTCAGCGCGCTCGCAGATTCGTCGTCGGCCGACGCCGTCGCCAACGTCATGATCCGTGAAACCACCAGCCTCGGCATTCGCCGCTACGGCGTCAGCCGTATGGAGCGCCCGCGCAAAATCGTCGTCGTAAAGACGGCGTTCGGCAGCATCGCGGTGAAAATCTCGGGAGGGCCTTTCGGTCCGCCGCAAATAAAGCCGGAGTTCGACGCTTGCGCCGCTGCTGCCAAAACGCACGGCGTGCCGGTTCGCGAAGTGATCCGCGCGGCGCTCGTCGCAGCTAGCGCGGCCAACGAAACCGCACCGGACCCCACCACGAAATAAGTTAGAAAACGGGTCGATCGCGCATATGCTCCCCCCGCGCGCCGAGGGGCACGCAGAAGGTAAGTTTTCGCGATGAGCGTCTGCCCGCAGTGTGGAGCGCCGACCAATCCCAACGATAAATTCTGCAACGGCTGTGGCTTTTCTTTAGGTGCAGCGCCGCCGGCATTCGGCGGATCGCCCGCATTTGGTGGTGGAAGCCAAGCCCCGCAAGGGTTCGGTGCGCCTCCGCCGCCCTATCAGCCGGGAGCCCCGCCGCCGCCACAACAACAAAGTTCGCCGTACGGACCGCCTCCTCCGCAAGGTGGGCCGTTCGGTGCGCCTCCGCCAGCCCAGGCAATGGGCGGGTTCGGTGGACCACCTCCAGGAGGAGGTGGGTACGGTGGCGCGCCGCCTGCGCAACATTGTCAGCAAGGCCACGAGATCGCGCCTGGGCAAAGCTATTGCGCCATGGGTCATCCCATCGCTCTCGATCAAATGTTCGCGAGTGACGCTTACGGAGCTCCCGCCGGTGGTGGCGGCCCGTTCCAAGCGGCGCCGCAGCCGCCCGCGTTCGGTGCTCCGCCGCCGCAAGGTGGTTTCGGTGGACCGCCTCCTCCTCCGCCCGGCGCTCCGGGAGGTTTGGGTTTTGGAGCCCCCCCCCCAGGGGGAGGGGCACCGGTGCAGCAAGCGAACTACGCCGATTACTCGGGCGGAAGCTCGCCGAATTTCCCGGCGCAGCAACAACCGCCGCCGCCCGCGTTCCCTGATCCGAATCAACAATACGGGCAAAATCAAGCTCCAATGCCAGGTGGTTTTGGTGGCCCGCCGCCGGCGAATCAAGGCTTTGGCGGACCGCCTCCGGGTCAGCAGCCGCCGCCGCAATTTGGCGGAGGATTTCCCCCCCCCGGGGGAGGGGGTGCGCCGCCGCCGTACGGTGGATTTGCGCAGCCTCCCGCCCAGCAAGCCGCACCAGGGATGCAGCCCGCCCCTGCTGCACCCATGGGGGCCGCTCCGGCGATCGATCCGAATCCGGCGAGCCGCGTGCTTCGCGCGTTTCTTCTCTCGTACCAAAACAATCCGCAGGGAGATTTCTGGCCGCTGCTCGGTGGTCGCATGACGGTGGGTCGCGCCAACGCAGGCGACGGCATCGAAGTGCAGCTGGCCGACGCGACGATCTCGTCTCGTCACGCTGCGTTCCTCGTCGACAACGTTTCGGGTGGCGTCCAAATCGAGGACACCGGTTCGACCAACGGCACTTACGTCAACGAAGAGCACATCGGCTTCAACGGTCGCCGCGATCTCAAAGACGGCGATCGCGTCCGCTTCGGCGGCTTCACCACGATCATCAAGGTCATCGGCCGCGTCTGACAAACCCAAAAAAAATAATGCCCAGCAACCATCGAACGACATCTTCTCGCAACTGCGTCGGTAAATTAGCCTCCGTTCTTACTGGCCTTGCACTGACGCTCGCTAGCACCACGGCGAGCGCATTTCCCGAATCGCACATCGTTCGTATCGATCCGCGCGCGGGCGTTGCGGGCGGGACACCGCTTTTGACGACGGTCGTCGAGCTCGGCCAGTTCAACTCGCTCTCGGACGCGATGCTTCCGTGCGCGAATCTCGCTGGCAACGCGGGCCTCGACTGCATCAGCGCACAGATGGAGAAACCGAAGACCATCTGGAGCCCGTTCGCTTTTCCGAACGCGAATGCGAATTTGCTCGTCACTATCTCCGGCTCGCAATTGCCGGCGGTGCTCGACAGCGTCACGACGTGGGGCGCATCCAAAGATGCGGGCGTCGGCACGGCGTGGCTGTTCGCGATCGACGCGTCCGCGAGCATGGGCACGCGCTACGACGAAGAGCGCGCGATCGTTCGGCAGTTCATCGAGGGCATGGGGCCGAATGATTTGGGCGACGTCGAGATTTTCGATGATCGTCAGGTCATCCAAAATTCCAAATGGAAGACGTTTGCGCAGCGCAACGATCTCATCAACACGCTGAACGCGCAGCGTGCGGCCGCGCCGTCGCACGGATCGAGCAAGCCGCTCTTCGATCTGATCAAGAACATCACGACCGACGGATTTTCGAGCCTCGGCAACACCGAGACGCCGCAACAAATTCCGATGCACCAGGCAGAGATCATTCTGTCCAACGGCTCGGGCCGCGACGACGCCTCGAGCGCAGCGCCAACGGCCGCTCTTTTCAGCCAGTTTGCTACCACCGGGCGTTTTCCGGAGAACAACACCAGCGCACCGAAGACGCCGTTGCCGATCATTTCGATCTGGCTCCCGACCGGCGCCGGTTTGGTGAACGCAGCGCTCGCGAACAACGATCAGCAGTTCATGCGCGACTTGGCGAATCCGCAGATCGGCGGATTTTTCGACATCGTCCGTCAAGGGCAGGGCGAGGCTAAGGGCAAGGCGATCATCAACATCGTCAAGACGCGTTTCAACGGCATGTACATCGCCAAGTGGCGCCTCTCGTGTCTCGCGCCGGCGGTGGATCAAACTTTCGATTTGGAATTCGCGGGAACGAACCCGCCCATCAAAGGCGACAACACGTTCAAGGACGTTCCGATCGGCGTCGACCCGACGCAATGGCCGCTCGACATCGACACCGCGAAGACGCAGGCCGAGGCGAACGCGAATCCCGTTTATCCAGGCGGGACGATGAAGATTTACGGAAACTTTTGTTGGGGCTCGGACAACAAACGCGCAGAGGCGTACTTCGTTCCCGCGGGAACTGCTGCTGATCCGAGCTTCAGCTCGGCGAATCTCGCGCAAATTCAAGCGGCTCGTCAAAAGCTCATCGCCGAAGACTTGCGTGGCGCATGCACCGACGGCAACTCCGCATTCGCGACGTTTGCGGTCCCCAACGAAGACACCATGCTCGACGGCGCAGGCGACGCCACGGTCGTGCATGTGCTCATCGCTGATACCGGCGCAAACCGTGTGAGCGGTCACGACGCACAGACCATCCTCACCCTGAAAGCCACGAAGGCTCCGATGAATCTGCTTTTGATTCTCGGCATCGGCGGCGGCGTCGTCGTCATCCTTCTTCTCGTCATCGTGCTCATGCGCGGTGGTGGTGGCGGCGGTAAGAAAAAATCGCGCGGTGGTGCGCCGCCTCCGGCCCCGATCGTTGCGGGCGGTTACGGTGGACCGCCTCCGAACTATGGCGGTGGTGGTGCTCCGCCAAGCCCGCCAGGAATGGGCGGATACGGCGGACCGCCTCCGGGCGCGCAGGGACCAGGAGGCTACGGCGGACCTCCGCAAGGTGGCGGTGGTCAGGGATACGCGCCGCAGCAGCAGCAGCAAATGCCGCAATTTGCCGTGCAGAATCAACCTCCGCCGAATGTTGCCCCGGTCCCGATCCAAGCTGATCATGCGCCGGCTCCGCAACCCGTTCTTCCCATCGCGCAGATGCAAGCGCAGTCGCAAGCTCCGGTCGTTGAAGTGGAGTGTCCTTCGTGTCACTCAATGACGATGGCGACGCCCGGCCAGGCGGGCATTTGTTTTTCGTGCGGTATGCCGCTTCCCGCAAATCTCGGAGCTTCTCCGCAAGTCGCATCTCCTGCTGTCGTCGCGATTCCTCCTGTGCAAGCGGCGCAAGCGCCGCAAGCCGTCGTTCAAGCTCATCAGGTCATCGCCGCGCAACAGCAAGCCAGCCATGCGGCCGCGGAGTGGCAAGGAGGTGGCGCCAACGTGGCTGCCCCTTTCCATTGACGGGAGCCATGAACGCGCAGCCTCTTGCGCCTCCGCCGAATCCGTACGGCGCATCCGCTCCCGTCGCATCCGCTCTCGTTGCAGCAGGACGACCCGCGGCCTCTGGGGCGCTAATCAGCGGCGCATCCGGCACATTTGCGATTCGCCCTGGCTCCGAGGTTCATGTCGGCCGCGATCCCGCGCAATGCCCGGTCACGCTCCAAGAGCCGCGCGTCTCCGGAGTTCACGCGACCTTGAAATTCGAAAACGGACAGCTGTTCGCGCGCGACGAAAATTCGAACAACGGAACGCACGTCGCGGGCGTTCGTCTCGCTGCCGGCGTTTGGTCACCTGTGCCGACTGGCTCGCAACTTCGGTTTGGCCCGGTCGAATTCACCGTTCGTCTCGACGTGTGAGCAAGCGATGAGCGAACGACTCATCGCCGTCGATTTTGCAGAGCGCAGCGATCCTGGGAGAGATCCCACCAAACAGATCAACGAGGACGCCTGCGCCTATCGCGTCACGCCTCTCGGTCATCTCGCCGTCGTATGCGACGGCATGGGCGGACACGAAGGTGGCAAGGCCGCATCGAACCGCGCAATTAAAGCCATTTTCGACACGTTCGAGCGAGGGTCGCAACAGGCGGAGCAAACGCCGCGAGGTCGCGCCGATCTCTTGAAGGCATCCATCGCGCAAGCGAACGCCGAGGTTTATTCGCTTGCGCCGCCCACGCTTCATGCGCGTCCTGGTTCTACGGTCGTAGCGATTTTGGTGCATCCTGGCGGCACGGAGGTCGCGCACGTCGGCGACAGTCGGGTGTACGTCGTGCACGGATCGCAAGTCATCCCGCTCACGCGCGATCATTCGGTCGTCGAGCAGCTCGTCGCCGCGGGAGTGCTTACGCCCGAGCAAGCATCGAAGCACCCGGACGCCAATCAGATCGTGCGCGCGCTCGGAATGAAACCCGACGTCGAGGTCGAGCTCGCCGAAATTCCTTATTCGTTCGTAGCCGGCGACACGTTCATCTTGTGCTCGGACGGCATGAGCGATCTCGTAAAACCCGAGGATTTACTGCAGATCGTAGGCTCGGCGCCGGCTGCGCAAATCGCGGGTCAGCTCGTCGATCTCGCGAACGCGCGCGGCGGTCACGACAACATCACGGTGCAAGTGCTGCGCACGCGCGAGAGCGCCGACGCAGCTGCCGCCAAACCGCTTCCGCCCACGATGGTCGCGCAGACGATCGTGGACGCGCCTTCGAATCCTGGTGCGGAGCCGGCGCGCATCACGTTCGTTCCGCCACCGACCGCGCAAGGTGCGATCGCCGGCGCCGTCGCATCCATTCCCGCAGCGCCGCGTTCCGCAATGGCATCGTCCTCCGAAGAAGAAGATGCGCCTGTGCGTCGATCGCCCGCGGTCATCATCGGAGGAATTTTGGGTTTGCTGGGTTTGGGGATCGCAGGTCTCGCTCTTTGGCTCGCGATGGGCAAGCACGAGCATCACAACGCGCAGCTTTCGCTCGTCGTCGACGCGAGCGTCGTGCCGTCAGCGACGCCCACTGATTCGGCTCCAGCCGACACTGCAGCGCCACTCGACATCGACGCCGGCGTCATGCTGCCGCCGCTCTCGACGTCGTCCTCGCATCACACGCATCATCCGAGACCGCCATCGTCTGCGACGTTTTGAGGCTATTTTTTGGGCGGATCCGAAGGCGTCAATTTCCAACCGGATTTGCGCCGCCAATCTTCGAGGCGCGCCGCGAGACTCGCGTGACTCATTCCACCGAACTGACCTTCGACATGAATGACGTCGTCGTCCAATGCAGATTTTTTCAAGACAAGCCCGCGTGTTTCGCTTTTGACTGAAACGAGATCGGCCCACGCGTAAAATGTTTCGCCGGTCTTCGTTTTCACGGCCACGCCATCTTCGGCGACGGCCACGTACGAGTCTTCGCCCACGAGCCGCGCCATTCCGAGAAATCCGAGCAGCAATCCGGCAACGAGAACCGTGCCGCCCACGGCGAGCGCAATGATGTGCGACTGCGCGCTGCCTTTGACCGCAAGACCGAAGCACACCGCGGGCGCTCCGCAAAACACCATGATCGCGGCTGGAATCAGGATTTTGCTGCTCGTTCCGCCCAGGTCCTGCCGATAAAATTCGATGAACGCGCGTGGGCTGTCGCTTTCACTCATGAGGGTCCGTACACTCCTAGACGATTTTCATGAGGCTGTGCCACATGCGAAGATGCATGTGGCCTACCCCAAAATCCGCATGAGCGCAGTCGCCGAACAACCCAAACAAACCGATGTCGTTCGCCCGCCGTCGTCGGTCTTTTACGACGCGCCGTTCATGCTCGTGATGATCGTCGTCAACGTTGCGGTGTTCGTCGGTGAGGTTGCGTTCGCGATGATGCAAACGAGCGACGCCACCGGAGCATCGCGTGGTCTCGCTGCACTGCTCGAAATCCCGCAGCCGGTCGCCATGGCATTCGGAGCGAATTACGCAAGCGCGACTTTGTACGACGGCCGCGTCGACACACTTGTGGCGTCGTGCTTCGTGCATTGGTCGATCCTTCACATCGCCTTCAACATGTACGCGCTTCGCGCGATCGGCCCATTTTTAGAGCGGATCGTGGGCACGGGCCGCGTTGCGCTCATGTACATAGGCTCCGGAATCGTCGGCAGCATGTTCAGCACGCTCGACGGTTGGTACTCGCAACAAGAGCGCGTGGGCGCCGGTGCATCGGGCGCGATTTGCGGAATCATCGGCGCGGCGTTGGTCGTCGGTTATCGAACCGCGGGTTGGCAAAGCCCGCTCTTGCGCATGACCGCGCGTTGGCTCGGCCTCACCATCCTCGTCGGATTCGTCGCCAAGTTCGACAACGCCGCGCACATCGGCGGCGCGCTCTCCGGCGGCGTCATCGCATTGCTTTGGAAACGCGGACCCGAAGAGCCGTTCGCTCGCACGCTCGGCATCGGCGTCTCGGCCGGTTTGATCGTCGCCACGTTGGCCACCGTCGTCGTGCGCGATCGCCGCGATCCGTTCGCCGCCATGACGATGGCCGAGCGCATTCAAAGTGCACAGCTCGCCGCGCGACATGGCGACTGCGACAAAGCGTGGAGCGCTGCGCTCTCCGCGAGGCGCGTTGCACGACGTGATCCTGCAACGTTGCGCGCGATCTATTTGGTCAGATCCGCGTGCGGAATTCCCGACGAAGCGTAAATACGCTTTAATTTACGGTTGAGCGGCGATCGCGACGAACGTTGGCGTACCCAGTTTGGTAACGACCGCGAGGTTTGCCCAGCTCGATCCGTCGTATCGAACCATCTCGACGTTGCCTGCCGACTTTGCGTACGCGGCGACTGCGACGCTTCCACAATTTCCGACTGACACGGCTGGGGAAGAGTTGATCGCGAACGGCGCGATTGCATTCGGCGTCGACCAGTTCGTGCCGTTGTACACGGTGACGTAGCCATGCGTGTCCGACCCGCGCCAGGCGATGATCGCGCCTCCGCCTGCGATCGCAGTGACTTGAAATGGCTCGGTCGCAAATGCGGTCGTGTTGATTTCGGTGGGCGTCGACCAGACGCCGCCGGTTCGAGTCATCGACATCAGCTTGAAGTCGGTTTTGCGCGTGAAGACGAGCATCAGCTCTGCGGTTCCGCCGTTCATCGCGATGACGCGAGCCGCGCTGCCGAGATTCGTCGTATCGCCATCGAGACCGGCGTCGTCGAGTGGAAGTGCGGCTTGCCACGCGGTGGTGAAGCTGCGCGCGTAAATGTTGTTGTCGCCTCCGACTTGTCAGGTCGCGAGCTCGCTTGCCAAACCGGCGGCACCTGGCGCGTGCGGTCCGCTGCTTTGTCCGAGCCCCGATCCCATCGGATCGCCGGCTGTCCACGTGCTTCCGCTCAGCGTGCCGTGGAAATATTTGAACTGGTAGGCGCCTGCGTCGTCGCTCGCTTGATAGACGAGATGCAACGCGCTGCCTTCGATCGCCAGCGTCGGCATTTCGCGAACGAGCGTTCCGTTGATGGTTGCGGCCGCCGACCAACCTGTCGATGCGTAGCTCAAAGACATCAGCGTGTCGCTGCCAGCGGCGTGGAAAACGCCTTGAAATCCCGCTCCAAATGAAACGAACGCGGGGATCGCGGCCATGCCGGGCGTGAACG
>JBDTFL010000129.1:0-2836 GCA_039937955.1 Polyangiaceae bacterium
AAGGTCGCGTAGTTGGTCACAAGCCGAATGCATTCGGAGACAGCCCTGGGCTCACGCTGCGTTTCACGCGGCTCGACACGCGCACGAAAGCGCTCGTCGACAAGGCGGCCGTGTTGCGTGATGAAAAAACGCGCGTCGCTCTCGGTTCGTCAGCACCCGCGTCGCCGAGCAAACCGCCGCCGCCGGTTCATCCTGCGCCCGCGAGAATTCCGGTCGACCTCACGCCGCCTCCGAGGCCAGTCGCGATCGCATCCGTTCCGCCGCCTACACCAGCAGCCGCAATCGTTCCGCCTCCGCAACCGTCAGAGCCGATTTTGGTCGCATCCACCGGTGAAATGCCGGCGCTGAGCCCGGAACGCGCCACGTCGATCGCAAACCGTGAAGAGGTTTTGGATCGACTTCGTACGCGTCGTAAAAATCTGACTGACGCACGAATGACCGAAATTTTGGCTCTAAAACGTGGCAGCTAAAGCAAGCACTGCGTTTGAATGAATGCCTGCCATAAGCAAAGCGTCCATGGCGGCATGCGCTCCCAAGCTTGCCCGCTACGCCTTTTGGCGCGAAACTAAGGGACGATGATGAACGCCGGGCGCATCCCGCTCGAACCTGGACATCGGCTCGACCGTTACGAGCTTCTCTGCCCGATTGCACACGGCGGAATGGCTTCGGTTTGGCTCGCGCGTTTCGTCGGAAAGCACGGCTTCGAAAAGCTCGTCGCCATCAAGACGATCTTGCCGGAGTACGCATCGGACACGCGCTTCCAGCAAATGTTTTTGGATGAAGCGCGCATCGCGTCGGGCATCGAGCACGTCAACGTCGCGCAGATTTTGGATCTCGGCGAGCAACACGAGATCCTCTACATCGTGATGGAGTGGGTAGACGGCGATTCGCTGTCGAAGCTGCATCGATCCGTAGAAGCGCGCGGAGACCGCGTTCCGCTCGGCGTCACGTTGCGTCTTCTCGCCGACGCGTGCGGCGGTCTTCACGCGGCGCACGAGCTCACCGACAAAAGCGGGAAATTACTGGGCGTCGTGCACCGCGACGTCTCCCCGCAAAATATTTTGGTGAGCACCAAAGGCAACGCCAAGCTCATCGATTTCGGAATCGCAAAAGCGCTCGACCGCATTTCGGGTGACACGAACGCGGGGCTTTTGAAGGGCAAAATCCAATACATGGCGCCCGAGCAATCACGCGGCGGCGCTCTCGACCGACGCGCAGACGTGTGGGCGGCCGGGGCCGTTCTCTATTACTTGCTCTCGGGGCGTCCGCCGTTCGACGGCGAAAATCAACTCGCGACATTGCATATGCTCACGAGCGGACAGCCGCCGCCGCCATTGCCCGACGACGTTCCGGCGCCCGTTCGCGATCTCGTGTTTCGTGCACTCGCGCATCACGCGCAGGCCCGCACCGCCAGCGCCGCGGATCTTCAACTCCAGCTCGAGCAAGCGATGCTCATGTGTGGCGTCTACACCACGAGCACCGACGTTGCGGCGTTCGTCGCCAAGGAGCTCGGATCGCGCGCGGAGGCTAGAAAACAGGCGATTGATGTCTCGCTCGCTGCCGCAGCCGAGCGCGCCGGTCTGCACGAACAATCGGGCCAAACCGGCGTCGCTCCGATGCCCACCCACTCATTCCCGCCCGTTGGAGCAACGAGCAGCAGCGGGAGTGGAAACGGAGCTCGTCCGATCTCCGCAAACGGATCGCCACTCGCTTCTACCGTCGCGAGCCAATCCGGAAATGGGCATGTCGGAAGCTCGCCCGGCGCGAGAGCACCTCAGCTCGCGACCATCCCGACCTCGCCATTCCAAAGCGGCGCCGAATCCACGATGCTTGCACCAGCTCCTGGCGATCATCCGATGCCGCCGCGTTCACCAATGGCAGCGACGATGCTCGCGCCGCATGGGTCGGGCGATCCAATCTCGCAGGTCTCCAACGCAACGCTCGGAGCTGCAGCCGTCGCTTATCCGCAGCATTCTCTCGCGCCGACACCAGCCCCCAAAAAGAGCAGCGGTGGTGCATGGCTCGGCGGCCTTCTGCTGGTCGGCGTGCTCTTCGGCGGCGGTGCATTCGTGTACGAGCGTCCCGATCTGCGTGCGAAGATTTTGCACGAGGGCTCCCCGACGACCTCGCAGCCAGACAGCGTCGCGGCAACCCCGAACAACACGATCACCTCTGAAACACCGGTAATTCCCGCTCCGATCGATTCAGCAGCTGCGAGCACCATCCCAGCAGCAAGTGCTAGCGCGAATCCATTTGCGAGCGCAGCGCCGGTTGCCAGTGCGAGCGCTGCACCGAGCGCGAGCATTGCAACGAAGACGAACCCGCCGACCTCCACGAAATCCTCCTCGCACGATTCGCCTGCTCACGATTCGAGTCACACGACCGCGAAGCCCGCCACGAAACCCGCCGGCGGATCGCACTCCACGGACTATGGCTTCTAAAAAACTCGCTGCCGTTTTCGCCGCGCAGATCCTCGCGCTCACGTTGAGCACTCCAGGTTTTGCGGCCGGACCAACGCCAGTTGCGCCAAGCACGCCGTCAGGTCCAACCGCGGCAGACAAAGACACCGCGCGCGCGCTCATGGCCCAAGGCGCAGATCTCCGCGACAAGAATGATTTGAAGGGCGCGCTGCAAAGCTTTCAAGCTGCCGACGCGATCATGCACGTACCGTCGACGTCACTAGAGGTTGCGAAGACCGCAGCAGCGTTGGGTCAGCTCGTCGAGGCACGCGACGCTGCGCTCGCGGCCGCGCGTTATCCGGTGAACCCCGGAGAGCCGAAGCCGTTCGTCAACGCCCGCAAAGAGGCGCAATCGCTCGGAGACGAGCTGGAGCCGC
>JBDTFL010000130.1:0-12154 GCA_039937955.1 Polyangiaceae bacterium
GCTCGCGCCGACGGTCGAGCAGCTGATCACGCGTGCGCGGCATCGACCCGATCTAACACGCCACAAAACACGAACGCCCTGACTTCCGAAGAAGCCAGGGCGCCGCGAGATGCCTAACCCGTCTTAGGGGTTTAGGTTTTACTGATTCCCAATCGGGCCGTAACCGAAGTAGCTCGTCAGCTGACGAACCGTATCGATGTTCGACGAGAAGCTGCGAAGCGTCTGCTTCGCGGTCTCGCACGCCGGACCCGGGGTGATGCAAACCGAGCCGCCGTTGCCATCGGATGTGTAGGTCAGTTGACCCTTCTTCGTGCCGGCCGTGCTCACGAACGTCGCCTTGGCGAGGTCACTCGCGTAAGCCACCATGCGTGCGCCCGGCGTGCTCTGAACCATCTTGCCGTTGACCATTTCGGTTCCGTAATCGCGGGCAACGTACTCGATGCCCGAGGTCGGATCGTCGTAGACGACCTGTTGTGCATCCGGAATCGAGACGGTGTCCGTGCCGCCCGTCGAGAAGACGCGCATCTGATCAACCCAGTCCTGCACGAGGGTGGTCGCGCCGAACTCGAAGCCGAGGATGAGTGCCGGGTACTGCTCTTCCCAGCCGACAACCGGATCGACCGGCATTGCGCCCGCCGGGTAGCTCAGCTGCGCAGTTCCTTGCCACGGTAGATACTGAACCGAAGCGGTGGGAACCGTCGCCGAGTTGCCCTGTGCCTGCACCTGAACGTAAGGAGCGAAGGCAGAGAGGTCGTTCTGCATCAAGCCCGAGTAGAACCGGCGCATCTGATCCGGATACAACGTCGAGTAGTTGATGTTGAGGTAACGACCGTCGACGTACTGGTCGCGGCTGTTCTGAACGAAGTTGTTGTAGGCCTCGGTCAGGCGGTAAATCGCATCGACCTTCTCGTAGTAGCTACCGACTTGCGTCTGGTAGGACGACCACCAGTAACCCTTCGAGTAGTCGTAGTCGTTGTTGATGTAACGACCGTCGCCGCTGCCGACCGGGATGCTGACCATTCCGGGGTTCTGCGAGGACGTGTCGATGGTCGCAACGCCGTTTGCGTTGGTGGTGTTGTAGACACCGGGCTCCGGTCGCGTGAACACCTTGATGAACTCATTCATCGAGATGGCCGAGGCGAGGGTGTGCGGGAACAAGAGTCCAGCTCCCTGAACCGGGTCGGTGAACGAGCCAGCTTGTGAGCCGAGCTCCGTGAGGTACAAGCCGAGCGCCTTGGTGGCCGTCGTGAGCTTGTCGAAGTAACGGCCTTCGATGCGCGACTCAACTGCGTCGGTGTCGAAGTTCGTGTTGTCACGACGGAAGTTCACGAAGATGTAGCGGTTCTCGTACGTCGACGTGATGAACTGCGCCTGCTCGTATGCGTCTGCGCCGGAGTCGAAGCGGAAGACCGGCATGTTGCCGAAGTCCGCGAACTCGTCCGAGCCGAACATGTACGGGTGACGAACCTGGTTCTTGGCGTTGTGCTCCCAGTGAATGAGCGGCGCATCGCTGTAGAGGGTGTCGTGGCCGTCGATCATGTCGCGGCGTGCGGTGAAGTCGAGTGCAACACCATCGCAATGCGAGCTGAGAAGATCCGTCGGGTCGGTCTGCGTGCTGCAGGTTCCGAGCAGATTGTACATGTCGTTGAACTGGCTGTAGTGCGCCGACGTCGGGCCCGCTTGTGAGAACGAGGTGATGTCAAACGGACCGCTGATGCCGCCGAAGCCGTCGAAACGACCGTCGTACAGCGTCTTTTCCGGGCCGGAGCGAATCGTGTGGTCGACGTCGACAAGGTCGGCGTAACCGAAGCGCATCGCGGCTTTGTCGTAGAGACCAATGTCGTTCATGTCCTGGGTCTGGTCGCCCGGATAATCCATGACCGTCGACGAGCCCCACTTCCAGATGAGTCCGTTCGTCTCTTCGTCGGTGACGGGGTCGATCCAACGCGGACCAACGCAATCATGACCATCGACGTGCGGCTGCGTGATGTCCGAGCAGGCTTTCTCTTTGCCGTTCTCGGTGCGGAGCTGCCAGTACTGGGGCTTGTAGTTCAGCGAGTCCCAGCTGCCCGTGAAGTTGTGGCGGAGGCCCATCGAGTGACCCATCTCGTGCGCGATGACCGAGACGTTGAACTGCTCACGAATCCACTGATGGAGCGCTTGGTCACGCTGTGCCTTGAGGGGGGCGTAGTTCGGATCGCCGACCGCTGCATAGCTCGGGTTGGCCGAGCCATCTGAGTTCGTCTTCGCCGCATCTTGCGGAAGCGGATAAAGACGTTGTGCCTGACGCGCCATACCGACAAGTGCGTCCGGCTCCGGCTGCTCGACTTCGCAACGCGACATGTACGCCGCGTTTTGATCCTTGAGCCGCTGGATCCACATCTTGACCTGCGGGTTCATGCCCTGGAGGGGCGAAGCCGCCTGAATGACCGACTGGTTGCCGGCGATCGGCGTCGCGTTCGGGTTGAACCCGGCGCGCTGCACTTGCATCGGCGTGATGAGCTGCGTTTCGAACTGCGAGCCGATCAGCTTCTGGCGATTGCCTTCGAAGACTGCGTCGAGCGAGCCGCCTTGCGTCTTCGCAAGATTCTTCGCCTGCGCTGCCATGAAGCCCGCGGGCGACATATGGCTGGTGTATGCGCCGACTCTGCCGTTCACCGCCGTGGTCAAACCCGGATTCGAGATCGACTTCGGTGCGTTGATGATCTGTTCATGCGTGAGCGTGTCCGGCTGGTACGCGCCGGTTCCGAGCTTCGATGCATTGACCCAGTCGTGGAGGTAAGAGCCGCTCGTGATCTGCGAGTCGGAAATTTCGCCGTTGATCCAACGGAGAAGGTCTTCCGTGCCCTGAGCTGCGTAGTCGAGGACCGAGGCCCACTCGTTGACGCTCGTGGTGATTTTCTCACCGGTGAGCGGATCGTTTGCGTCCACCATGATTCCCCACGGTGACGTCGATTGCGGGTTCGGGATCATGTCGACGAAGTTGTAGCGAATGTCGCCGAGCCGAGCCGTAACCATAATCGGGTTGCCGTCTGCGCCCTTCAACATGTTGCCAGCCGAGTCGTGCTTGAAGCAGACCGGGTTGTCCGTGTTGATCGACGGGTTGTGGCAAAGCGTGAAGACTGGCTTGAACTTCGGAGTCTGGACGCCCGGCGCCTGATCGGCGGTGAGCGCATCTTCCGTGGCCAGGTTGAACGTCGGGTCGACCGGTGACGTCGCTTGGACGCGGGTCGCTTCGACGTTTTGACCGATGAGCGCTGCGCGGAGCACTGCGACGTTCCACTCGTTCAGCGCACGCGCCGTCGAAGCGAAGAGGTCCGGTGCGCCGTCTGCGCCGAAGTACCAGGGGATGGTCTTCGTTGCACGCTCGTACAGCGGGAGGTCGCACTTGTGCGTGAACTCGTCGCAGCGTGAGCCAGCGTGAAGCATGGTGCCGTCGGCGTCCGAGAACTCGCACTCGTCTTCCGTGCCGTTCTTGTTGAGGTCGCGGTGAACGTCCGAGCCGATCGGCGTGCCCGGATGGGGCTGGCCGGTTGCGTCCGGAATCGGAAGGCCGTTCGCGTCGGTAGCGAAGCTGCCGTCCGAGTTGACCTTGTAGTTGATGATGTTGTTGTTCGCGTCGCGCCAGTAATCGATCGCGCACTCGGAGCCCTGAATATGGCTCTGGTTCCAGAGATTGTAGCGAGCCGCGAAGCGGTGCCAGTTGTCATCCAAAACGCCGTAGTTGCGGTCGTAGCCGATGCGGTCTTCGGTAAACCAACCGAAGGCGTCCATCTTGTTGCCGTCCCAATCTTCGGGCTCGTAGTCGGTGTCGACCACCTTCTTGAACGAGAGGCGGAGGGTGACTTCCGTCGGGTTGCAGTTCTGCGTCGGGATCGTGTACGTGAAAAAGCAGGACGGATAGTTACCGTACGGCGTGTCGATGATCTGCGGCGTCGCAAGAGCCTTCGTCGTTACGTCGAAGTAGCCGTTGTCCTGATCGAACGTCGGCGCGTTCGGATCATTCGGATCCTGAACGTAATACGACTCTGCGTCGAACTTCACGCCCTGGAGGCCTGCGCCCGAGAGGGTGTCGAGCGAGTACGCGTCGGTGATGAGGTTCTTCGACCAATCAACGCGGAAGTACTCGCGCTGGTACCACGGACGGTCGGTCGAGTTTTCCGTGATGAGGTTGAGCTCTTCACCCGTCTGCGGGTTGTAAGAGCGACGAATGTCGAACTGCGACGTGATCGTCCACATACCGACGATTTGGCCGGTGTTCGTGGTTTGCGATCCGTGGCCGTCGCTGTTCGCGATCTGCTGGTAGGTCAGGCGGGCAATGAGATTGTCCTCCTGAATTTCCCATTTGATGCGCGAGAGCGGCTGCGAGTCGTATGCACTGAAGAGCCCGTTGCTGTCGCCGTCCGGGACGTCGACAACCGTGTTCCTCATGTAGAACTCGGGGTCGTCAGTATTGTCACTCAAGCTGGCACCGACAAAGAAGTGCTTGTCGAGTGCATCAGCCTGGACCTGGTTGATCGGATCGCGCTCTTGCGCGCAACCGACCGAGGCCCAACCCACGGTACCTGTGATGGCTGCAATCCCCAGCCTCCGTATCCACTTCGATCGCATTCCGACCTCCATACCCTTCTTTATTTGGTGCTTCTTACTGTTGCGCCCCCGCCGGTCCGTTCGCTCTCCTCTAGTTATCGCTAGAGGGAGGCGGTTACGGGAGCGCGGAACATTTCACGTTGCAGACTCGTTAGGACAGATGACTCCTATGCGTCGGGCTGACCTAAGCAACTTCTGCTCCATGGGACAAATTCGTTTTATTCCGACTAGTTGACGATTTACGCGTACTGCTTTTGCACGCCTCCCGATCCGCAGGCGTTAGGACTGTGACTCCACAGGCCAGCGCATTTGGAGGGCCGGGGGACGCGCGAAATACCCCCGAGGTGAGGGCAAGTCAAGGCGACTCGCCCGCACATTCGCCGAGCTTTGAATGGAGAAAACCTCTCTACCGGAACTTTCGCGCCAGAACAGATCGGTCACTCGCTGTTTGCCAGAGCGCTCACCCATTGCCCATGCCCATGGGTGGCGACGGCGCTTGCTCGAGACCCCCTCGAACGTCGAAAGGCTTGAGCTGCTGATGCATTGGCAGTGAGAAACCGATTTTGAAGAGCCAGCTTGGGCGAGCCGCGACTATAATAACGGCTCAAAGCCGCGCCATGGCAGTGCTAGGGTGCGGGTGTCTTTTGCCGAACCGGCACGCTTTGAAGATGAGGGCGCATCGTGGACAGTGATCTCGCGGACGCGGTTGATGGGCTCAAAGGGATTTTCAAGAAGCGGAAGTTGGAAGCGGCGTTCGGTAAAGCGCCCCCCGAAGTCGTCGAAGCCCTGAAAAAGCAATTTCGCATTCCGTCGCGCATCCGGAATTTTTATCTCGAGGCGAATCCCACGAAGGTCGAAACGGTGACGCCGGTGGAGCGCATTCATTTGCTGCCAGCTGAAGAGATCGCGACCTCGCAGCCGAAGGCCGGACAAAACAGCCAAGGCGGCGCATGGAAAGCGGCGTGGGTGATCATCGGCGAGAGCGCACTGCTGAGCGATCCCTATTTTTTGGATACATCGAAGCCGGATCCAGAAGGCGACTGTCCCGTATACACGGCGATGATCGGACAAGACACGTGGCAACCCACGCTTGCAGCGTCGAGCTTCGCGCAGTTTCTCCGCATCGTGACGACGGCCATGGAAATCGCAGCCGGCTTCGGCGACGCGATCATGGACGACGAGGACGAGGACAGCTTTCGTGAAGCACTCGGCCCGAAGGTGAAGGTCATCGATCCGGCAGCGATGCGCGCCGGACACTGGACGTGAACGCGCACTGAAGTTACGACGCGCGCATGATCGATTGCGCGTACGCGAAGACTCATTTCAAGCCGTCGGAGATTGCACACCGCTACGGCGATCACGTGCATTTGATCGACGATCCGCTCGCGTGGACGCAGCTCGCACGACTCTGCGCACGCGAAACGTCGCAGCCCGAGGTCGGGCGGCTCGTGAAAGTTTTGTACGAGCGCCTCAGCGAAATCGTTTTGTCAGCGGAGTTTCCGCGCGCGCGCATCGACGTGCCGACGCGCATGGTCGCTTCGTCTCCCGAAGCGGTCTATCGCGGCGCTGCGATCGCACGCGTGACGAAAGCGGTGACGGTTGGAATTGCGCGCGCAGGCACGATGCCGTCGCAGGTCGTCTACGATTTGCTGAACGAAGTTTTGGATCCTGCAGGTGTTCGCCAAGATCATCTTTTCATGTCGCGGCAGACGAATGAAAAAGGACAAGTGATTGGAGCCACGTGGCACGACGCGAAGATCGGTCGCGACGTCGACGAGCGAATCGTTTTGTTTCCGGATCCGATGGGCGCAACCGGCTCATCGATGATCAGCGCCATCAACCACTACAAAACCAAGCTCGATGGCAAACCCGGAAAGATCATCGCGATGCATTTGATGGTCACGCCGGAATATTTGAAGAACATGCTCGCGGCACATCCAGAGACCGTGATCTACGCGCTCCGAATCGATCGCGGGCTCTCCGCGGGCGACGTGCTCGCGACAGTTCCGGGAACGCGCTGGGACGAAGAGCGCGGGCTCGACGAGCATCAGTACATCGTCCCCGGTGCCGGTGGCGTGGGCGAGCTGCTCAACAACGCGTGGGTTTAGTTTTTCGCGTTCGATTTTTTTCGAATCAAAACTGAAGCGTAAGTTTTGGCTAACATTCGCGTTCTCAGTGAGCGGAATGTTCGGCACGACAAAACTGTCTTGCCTCCGACGGATTCCGAGCGCAGAACCCGAGAAAGAAATGAAAGGGGAACCCATGAAAAAAGCTCAAGCATGGTTGGCAGTCGCTTCCGTAGGAACGACGTTGGCGTTGATGACGGGTTGTGGTGGCTCACCGAAGGCGGAGCCGAAAACCGCGGAGACCGAGCACACCAGTACGACGCAGCAGACGAGTGCTGCGGTTTCGAAAAAGAACACCGACCAGACGATCAACGTGTCGGACGAAATCCGAAAAGCATGCGGCATCGACGACTCGGTGCGCGCGCCGAAGTTCGATTTCGATTCGTCGAATCTTTCGTCGAACGATCGCGACGTCCTCGCGCAGGTCGGAAAGTGTCTGACGACGGGACCGCTCAAAGGCCGCAGCGTTGAGCTCACCGGTCGCGCAGATCCACGCGGTGAAACCGAGTACAACATGAACCTCGGAGCAGAGCGCGCGAAGTCGGCCGACGATTATATGGCGGGCCTCGGCGTTGCCACGACGCAGATGAGCCTCACCTCACGCGGTGCGCTCGATGCCACGGGAACGAACGAAGAGACGTGGCGTCACGATCGTCGCGTCGACATCAATCTGATCAAGCAGTAGGCTCAGCTGGACGCCTGCGCGTAGCTCGGCGTGGCCGGACGACTATTCCGCCGGAGACGCTTCCGGCGGAAGCAACGCACCGACCGAGACGCGTGAGGCCCGACGACGTTCGAGCCACTCGTGCGCAATGACGAGCAGCGCCGGTTGCAAAATGCGCGTGAGAACCGCGAGAAGCATCGCGCCGCCGATGACGACGACCGCAAGCGGCTTCTGCGTTTGTGCGCCGATGCCCGTCGAAATCGCCGCAGGAAATAAGCCGATCATCGCGACGAGCGTCGTCATCAAGCACGGACGAAGTCGCTTCTCTGCGGCCTCGCGCGCAGCTTCACGCACGCTGCACTTCTGATCCTCGCGAATGCGTTGGAAGTACGTGACGACCAAGATCGCGTCTTGAACTGCGATGCCGAGAATGGAGATGAAGCCCATTGCGGCAGACACCGAGAAGTTGATGTGCGTGATGAAGAGGGCGAGCGCGCCGCCGGTGCATGCGACCGGAATGTTGATGAGCACGATGATGGTGTCGGCCCAGCTCTTCACTGCGGTGTACGCGAGAAACGCGATCAAGATGAGCGTGAGCGGTACGACGAACGCGAGGCGCGAGAACGCTTCGTTGAGCTCGTTGATCTCTCCGCCCCACTCGAGGTGCGTGTCGTACGGCAAGTGAACCTGCTCATTTATTTTCGCCTGCGCCTCGGCGATCGTGGATTTCAAATCGCGACCGCGAACGCTGAATTTGATCGGCGCGTACCGACTACCGTCTTCGCGGTACACGAGCGAAGGCCCATTTTCCTGGGTGATCGTCGCGATCTGGCCGAGCGCGATGTTGCCGCCGTCGGGTGTCGCGATCGTGATCTCTTTGATCGCTTCGATCGAATTTCGGTACGGCTCCAAAAACCTGACCGTGAGATCGAAGTGCTTTTCGCCTTGGAAAACTTGGGTGACCGCTTGCCCGCCAATGGCCGCTTGCACGACCTGCTCGACGTCGCCGGTGTTGAGCCCATAACGCGCACACGCTTGGCGATCAGGAACGATTTTCACGTTCGGCTGCCCGAGCGAATGGAACATACCGAGGTCTTTGATGCCCTTGATGTTCTGCATCACGTCCAGGATCTTGTCAGCGAGCCCTTCGTTCACCGCGAGATCGGGTCCGATGATCTTGACCGAGTTCTCGCCTTTGACGCCCGACAACGCCTCTTCGACGTTGTCGTTGATGTACTGCGAGAAACCGAAGCTCGCGCCCGGAAATGCGTCGCTCAGCTCTTTGCTCAAATCGTCGGTGAGCTGGTCCTTCGTGTAACCGTGCGGCCATTGGTCGAACGGCGCGAGCGGAACGAAGAACTCGACGTTGTTGAAGCCCGCGACGTCGGTGCCGTCATCCGGGCGACCATTTTGCGAAACGACGGTGACGACCTCTTTGTGCTTTCGATTTTGGTCCGTGCACTCCGAGCCGTCAGTCGGGCAGCCGCGCAAAATGGCGCGCATACGCGGCACGAATTTGGCTGTTTCCTGCAGTGAAATCGAGGTCGGTAGCGTGACACGAATCCAGAGATTTCCTTCTTCGAGCTTCGGCATGAACTCGCTGCCGAGAAAAAACATGGCCGCGATTCCGAGAGCGATGACGGGCGACGCGATGAGCAACGCGCGCTTTGGCGTCTTCAGCGCGATGTTGAAGAGCGGGCTGTAGATCTTGTGGACGATCTGCATCGCCTTGCTGTCCTCTTCTTCGGACTGCGCAGGAATGAAGCGCGCCGAGAGAACGGGCGTGAGCGTGAGCGCCAAGATGATCGCGCCGCCGATCGCGAACGCGTACGTGCGCGCCATGGGTCCGAAGATGACGCCGGCCACTCCGGTCATCGTGAACAGCGGCAAGAATGCGACGCCGATGATGACGGTGGAGAACGTCATCGGAGACGCGACCTCGCGTGCGCCTTCGAGGATGCGCTCGCCGATGGTTCCTTTTCCGTGCTTGCCCAGATGCTGAAAAATATTCTCCATCATGATGACGGTGGAGTCGACGACGATGCCGAAGTCCACCGCGCCGATCGAAATCAAATTCGCGGATGTTCCGGTGATGACCAGTCCGCCGAACGCGATCAAAAGCGCGAGCGGAATGTTGATGGCAGTGATGAGCGCTGCGCGTAAATGCCCCAGAAATAGCAGTAAAACGAGGGTTACGAGCACCATGCCGGTGACGACGTTCTCGAGCACCGTATGCGTCGTGAGCTTCACGAGATCGCCCCGGTCGTAATACGGCTCGATGTCCATGCCCGGAGGTAAGAGGTGATACTTGCGAATGTGGTCGATGCGATCGTGCACGCCTTGGAGCGCGGCCGGCGTCTCTCCGCCGTAGCGCATGAGCACGATGCCTTGCACGACGTCGTCGTCGTTGTCGTGACCTATTTGTCCGAGACGAGGCGCGGATCCCTCACTCGTCGATGCGACGTCACGCACGCGCGTGGGCGCTCCACTCTTTTCGGTGACGACGATGTCGTCGATGTCGTGAACGCCCTTGAGCAAACCGATGCCGCGGACGTTGTACGACTGCTCACCCAAAACGAGGCGTTGCCCCCCAACGTTCGTGTTGGCGTTTTGAATCGCGGAGATCAGCTGCGCGAGTGACACCGAGTGATAACGCAAACGGAAGGGGTCGACGCCCACGTGATATTGCATCGTCTCGCCGCCGAAGCTCGTGACGTCGACGACACCGGGCACCTGTTTGAACTGGCGCTCCAAAATCCAATCTTGCGCGGTTTTGAAATCGCGCAGCGTGTAGCCCTTACCCTTCAGCGTGTAGCGATAAATTTCACCGATCGCATTCCACGGGGAAATTTGCGCTTGAACGCCACTTGGCAGCGCAACGAAGCCGAGGCGATTGATGACCTCTTGTCGTGCGTCGGCGTATTGCGTTCCCCATTTGAAATAACATTTCACGTCGGAGAGACCGAACAGCGACTGACTGCGCACGTGATCGAGCCCGGGCATTCCGGCGAGGCCAATCTCGAGCGGGATGGTGACGTAGCGCTCGACCTCTTCGGGGCTCGCGCCGTCGGGCTGCGTGATGACCTCGACGAGTGGCGGAACCGGATTCGGGTACGCCTCGATGTCGAGCGCGAGATACGAAAGAATGCCTCCGACGAGGATGACGAGAGCGCCCATCCAAATGACGACGGGCATACGAAGAGCGAAGGCAACGAGCTTTTGGATCATTGGAGGCGCGAGATGGAAACGCGAGCATCAGCAAACCCTGCGCCATCGATCACGAATCAAACGGACCTTATTTTCTCGAGGTGGGAACGCTAGACCCGCGGCACTACAGCGCGAGATCGCCCGACGCGGCGAGGCGCGGGGCCGATGAACAAAAATTCGTTCGGAGGGGTGGGGCGCGCGTGCGCTCAGCGATGTCGACGCGCGTTGTGATGCACGACGAGCGAGATGTAATCGGGCAACGGTTGGTCCGTGCCGCGATAATTTTCGCGCGCGATTTTCTCCATCTCCGGCACGCGGTCGATCATGCGACCAAGCTCTTTGGATGCCGGCAGAGAATCTTTGAGCGTTGCGAATGCCCGCGCCACACCTTCGACGCCGGTTCCTTTCAAATGTCCGCGACGTGCGACGTCGAGGTAACTGCGTGCCAGAGCGTCGCCGTCAAAACGATGTTGCACGACGAGCTCGACGCCAACACGAAGCACCGCATCTGCCGGAAGACGCCCATCTTCCTGAACGACGAATGCAGCTTGCAAGTAGTTGTAGAACGGGACGACGCGTGCGCCATACACCCGAAAATTGTCGGGCGGCGTCTGTCCCTCCAAGTGAATCAAAATACGCTCGACGGCTTCGAAGCGGTCGATGGTGCGTGCATCTTCCGCGAGTGACTGCATCACGTCGGGATAAACGCGACCACGCTCACAAATTTCGACGAGCGCTTCCGGCGACACGTGACCGGAGATGACGTCGGCGTAGAGCGAGTAAACGAAAGCGTCGGCCTCCGCGTCGTCACCGAACAGTGTTTCGTGCGGTGGCGCTCCAGATTTGCGCTCACCCGCGCTGCGTGATCGCAAGAGCGCCGGAAGCTTGTAGCCAAGCTGATCTTTCACCGCGCGAAATCGCAGTCGCAAAAGATTTTCGAGATTGGGCTTTAGCGTGAAGCTCTCCCACGTGATGCCGTCGAGACGCAGCTTGTCTTCGAGACGACGCCGCATTTGTTCTGGCGAGCCCGACAAAATATGAACGGCGACTCCGGCGCGCACCATTTCGCGCAGGAGCGTGGCGGCGCCAGGGTTGGTGCGCTTCTCGTCGGCGCGCTCGAACGCGGTGCGAACCAAATCGCGAAACGTGTCGAACTCGGTGCGCAGATACGTCTTGTCGAGATCCCACCGCGCGATGTGCGTTACCGGCGTCGTCACGTTTCGTCCGGTTTTTTACGGGGTTTTCGCATTTTGCGCGGTGGGAGCAAATCCGCTTCGACGACGATTTTTTTCGCCATGAAGATCGCCGCGTCGAGCTTCGTGAAGCTCCTCGCGCGATAAAATTGAAGCGCCGAGTCGTTGTTCTCGGCAACCTCCAAAACCAAATGCGTGCAACCGCGCACGCGCGCAAGATGCTCGAGCTGCTCCAAAACAAAACCGCCAATCCCCTGCCCTTGATGAGCCGGATGCACGGCGAGCTCTTCGACGAACATGGGCTGCATGTCGTTCTTGGCGAAGTAACGCTCGTTCATCCAGTTGTCGGCGCCGATGATCTCGAGCGCGCATTC
>JBDTFL010000131.1:0-12109 GCA_039937955.1 Polyangiaceae bacterium
AAAAAGCGAGCGCGCAGATGTCGGGGATGCGCGCATACGTCGGGCGTGCTGTCGCTCAAGCTTGCTGTCGCTCAAGCATCCTCTCGCTCAAGCTTGTTGTCGCTCAAGCATGCTGTCGCTCAACTCAACCGACGCGGTCGCCGCCGATCATGAGAAGACCGGGCGGTGTACCTTGAAAGTGAGATGTGGTGACACGGAGTGAGGTGGGGAGAAATGACGGAAGATCGAGTTGTCGGGATTGAGGCAATACAAGCCGCGTTCGAGAAATTGAACGACGCCTTGGTCCTCGTCGACGACGATCGGGTGATTCGGAACGCAAACCCGGCTGCATGTGCGCTTCTTCAAAAGGACGCTGCGGCGCTCGTCGACCAACGAGCAACACACTTGCCAGAGCGAATTTTTGAGCTCACCGCACGCGGAGAAAACGGCCGCGTGGAGAGTGACGTCGTCCTTTCGAATGGAAAGCGCGCAACGTTCAGCATCTCCGTGACCGCCAACGTCTTTCCCGGGCGCCACCTGTTCATGTTGCGTGACGTCACCGAACGTCGACAACGCGAGATGATGAGCGAGCGCTACGAGCTCCTCGCGCGACACACGCACGACATCGTCCTCTTCCTCGATCGCCATGGTCGGATCGTCGAAGCCAACGACGCTGCGATACGCGCATACGGATACTCGCGCGAAGAAATTCTCCAGCTCGGCGTCATCAATCTACGCGCGCCTGAAAGTCAGGACGACGTGCAAATGCAAATCGAGCACGCGTTTTCGACGGGCATCATTTTGGAGACGGTGCATCGTCGAAAAGACAGCACTACATTTCCGGTGGAGGTCGGCTCACGCAGCGCGATGGTGGGCGGCGAGCTGATGCTCCTCAGCGTGATTCGCGACATCACCGATCGCAGGCAAATTCAAGCTGGTTTGGTGCAAGTCGACCGCTTGTCGACATTCGGAATGATGGCGGCCGGCATCGCACACGAGATCAACAATCCACTCGCTTATGCGATTACCAACATCGACGTTCTCGCGCGGCGGCTTGCTGCGCTAAGCTCCGCCGCGCGCCCGGATCCGGCAAATTCGGATCAACAGGCAGCAGGCCCGCTCGCCTCGGGACTGGCTCAATGTGCGGAGATGATTTTGATCGCACAAGAGGGCGTGGGCCGCGTGCGTTCGATCGTTCGCGATTTGAAAATGTTCTCACGCGACGATCACGGCACGCTCGAGCGCGTCGACATCCGGTCGATCCTCGAGTCGAGCATCAACATCGCCCGCGGAGAAATCCGACATCGCGCGCGCGTGGTTCGAGATTACGGCGAGGCTCCCTTCGTCGAAGGCAGCTCGTCGAGGCTGGGACAAGTATTTTTGAATTTGCTCGTGAACGCCGCGCAGGCAATCCCGGACGGCCGCGCGGACGGCGAGATTCGCGTGGTCACGCGCACGGCTTCGAACGGTGACGTCATCGTCGACGTGATCGACAACGGGATCGGCATCGAAGAACACTCGATCGACCGTATTTTCGAGCCTTTCATGACGACGAAGCCTGCTGGCGAAGGCACGGGTCTCGGCCTGCACATCGCTCGAACGATCGCGCGCGCTGCGGGCGGCGAGGTGAGTGCGAGCAGTCGAGTCGGTGTCGGAACGACGATGCGGGTCACGCTGCCGTCGAAAGAGCCCCGTTCCTTGCGTTCGCCCAACTCCGCGACGGGCGCCACACCGGCCGCGACGCCGGCGATAACGCACGCTGCGCGCATCTTGATCATCGACGACGAGCAACCGATCGGTTTCACGTTGCGAGCACTGCTCTCGCCGCCGCACGAGGTTGCCATCACGGTCAGCGCGGTCGACGCACTTGTTCGCATCGACGCCGGAGAGATCTTCGACGTTATTTTTTGCGACATCATGATGCCGGAGATCACCGGAATTAAATTCCACGAGATCGTGACGGCAACGCATCCCGACATCACGTCGCGAATCGTCTTCATGACGGGCGGAATTTCCGCACCCGAGGTCCACAAATTTCTTCAGGCCACCGGTGCGCGCTGTTTGGAAAAACCATTCACTGACGCCGAGCTCGAGGCCGCGATCAGAGAAGTACGGACGCGCACGTTCTAACGCTAATGCCCGGAATCGAGCTTGTTTCGTAGAGCTTCCACGATCGCCACGACGCGACCGGCGCGCGGGCTGTGTGGGTAGTCCTCAAGAAATTCGTCGCCGAGCTGCAACGCTTTCACGTCGTCGCCTTTTTTTGCGTACGCCTCGACCCGAATGACGCGCGCCTCGGGATCCAAAATTCCGCGCGGATAGTCGACGTCGTGTTGATCGACCATCAGCAACGCTTTGACCGGATCCTTGCTCACCATGGCCTCGGCGGCGTCGAGGTCCGCGGACTCTTCGGCGTAACCGCCTTTGTTCACGCCGGCGTCGCCTTTTTTCACGAGCGGCAGAGCGGAGCCACCGATCGCGCCGGCATTCACCGTCAGATCCGGGTGTGGAATCGGCACGGGCGGTTGGTTGATGTTGGGATTCGGAAATGCATTCGCAGTGTCGTCGTTGATGCGTGACGTTGACGTGCTCACCGTCGTCGTCGGAGGGTCATTGCCGAGCCCAAGCAAGCCTCCGCTCGGTAGCAGCATGAAAAGTGTGACAGTCACCACGATGCCGGCGAGGGCGATCTGATATTTCATCGACGAAATCATCGACTGCCGCGCGACGCCCGGCGCGACGTACTGCTGATGCATTCCCGAGGTCGTTGCCGGAAGCTGAAATACGTCCACCATCGGTTTTGGCGGCTCCACCTTCGCGACTTCCGGAGCGGCGGGCTGCGTCGTCACGGAATCTTTCGCGACAGCGGGTTCGGCCGGAAGCGGGACGTCGCTCTTGGCGACCACAGCGTCCATTGCTTTCGCGGCATCCGCGAGCGCACCGGCCGCTGGAACCTCGGTGTTTATAGGCGAATTATCAGTTACGGGTACCGGCGCTGCCGCGGCCTCTTCCGGCCCCAGACCCGTCGCATCCTTGGGGGGTGAATCGCTCACGGACCTCAGCGTAGCTGGGAGATGCTCCGCCACAAACTGGTACGTAATGAATCCGCCCCGCTACCGTTTCGATTGCGATTCGAGGAGCGTGACCGATGCGGTTTACCCAAGGCACTAGTTTCAGCCGATTTGCGCGTGTTTGGCGGCGCGTACGCGTCGTCGGACTGGGCGCAATGCCAGTCATTTTCGGTGGAGGGCTCGCTCATGCGGCATCCCCCGTGAACCATGTTCGCGACGTCAGCGTGCATCCGGATGGCGACGGATCGATGATCGTCGACGTCAGCGGAAGCGAAACGCCGACGTACGATCTTCGTTACGACGCGGCGCAAGCCAAGCTCGTCGTCGACTTCGCAAACTCCGACGTGAACGGCGCGCCCGAAGCCCTCACGCGTCTCGACGGGATCGTCGGCGGCGTTCTCACCCAATCTTTCCAATCACCAAACGGCACGAAAACACGGGTCACCGTGAATTTGACCGGAAGCGCGACGTATCGGGTGCGCGTCGACGGCACTGCGATTCATCTCGTGCTCACGCCTTCTTCGGTTCCGGCGCCCGGCGCGTTGAACGCGAAATCGGCGAGTGTTCCGCAAGCGGAGCTCGAAGACGTCCGCGTCGAGCACGTGAGCGCAGGCTCGCCAACGTGTGCCCACGCATGTGATCGCGTGATTCTTTCGGTGACGGGATCGCCGGCGTATGCACTGGCCACGTCTCCGCAAGGTCGCGCCCGGCTCGAGCTCAAAGGAACGCACGTTCCGGATGGTTTGAAACGCACGCTCGACGTGAGCGCGTCGCACGGAACGCTCCACGGTGTCAGCACGTTTCAAGATGGTGCAGGCGGCGCGGTGGTCGAGATTGATCGCGGCGAAAACAGCCAAAATTCCGGCACTCCGAGCGTTCAAGGCGGAGTCACGCTCACCGATGGGAAAATCATTTGGACCTTCGAAGGCGGCGGCGGCGCGAAAGACGGCGGCGCTTCTCGGCATGTCGTCACGGTCGAACGTGATGATGCGTTGCCGGACGTCCAAAAAATCGGAACCCAGATCGATACTGGGGCGGGACAGATTAAGGTCGAGACGACCGGCGGTGGTGAGGCCGGGTTTACCTCGAATATCTCCGCGCAGGCCGCGGGGGGAACGGGGCACTTCAACGGACGTCGGATCGATCTCGACCTGAAGGATGCCGACATTCACAACATCTTGCGTCTGCTCGCAGACGTGGGTCGCGTGAATATCGTCACCGCGGACGACGTGACGGGCAACGTCACGATTCGCATGCGCAACGTGCCGTGGGATCAAGCGCTCGATGTCGTGCTGCAAGCCAAAGGGCTCGGCATGGTGCAAACCGGAAATCTGATTCGCGTCGCACCGATGGCGCAGCTGCAAAAAGAGCGTGAATTGAAGATCGCCGCAGCAAAACAAGAATTGGATCTCGCGCCGCTCGAGACGCGTTTGATTCCGGTTAGCTACGCGCAAGCCGACGAGCTGCAAGCGCGCGCGAAAGATTTTCTCTCGCCGCGCGGAAGTCTCGCGGTCGACGAGCGCACGAACGTTTTGATCGCGCGCGACATCACGGGAAATCTCAATCACGTCGAAGAGCTCGTTCGTTCGCTCGACACGCAGACGCCGCAAGTTTTGATCGAAGCGCGCATCGTCGAAGCGACGAGCGAGTATTCGCGCGACGTCGGTATTCAGTGGGGCGGTGACACGACCTTCTCGCAAGCGACCGGAAATCCGACCGGCGTTGCGTTCCCGTCGAACGTCGGTGTGACCGGCGGTAACTACGACAACCAGACGCCGACCGCTGGTTTGTCGCCGTTTCAGCGCACGATCGCGAATCCGAATTTCGCGGTCAACTTGCCGGCGACCACCGGAACCGGACAAGGCGGCGCGCTCGGAATCTCACTCGGTTCGATCGACAACAATTTGAATTTGGCGATTCGATTGTCAGCCGCCGAATCCGAAGGTCTCGTTCGCATCGTGAGCAGCCCGCGAATTTTGACGCTCGACAATCGCGAGGCGCGCATCAATCAAGGAACGCTGCTTCCGTTTTCGCAGGTCTCGGCGCAAGGCGTTCAGACGACGTTCCAAGAAGCGAAGCTGCAGCTGCTCGTGAAGCCGCACGTCACCGCCGAAGGATCCGTGTCGATGCACGTGAAGCTGAATCGCGACGAGCCGGACTTCACGCATACGTCGGCTCGTGGTGATCCGACGATTCTGAAACGCGAAGCCGAAACTGATCTGCTCGTGATGGACGGTCACACGGCGGTCATCGGCGGTATTTACACGCGAAATACCGGTCGAAACCTCGATCAAGTGCCGTTCTTCGGAGACATTCCGATCCTCGGTGTTCTCTTCCAGCGTCGTCGTGCAAGCGACTCACGCAACGAGCTCGTGATTTTTCTCACGCCGCGCATCGTGAATCGCGCGGAAGCTCTCGGTCGCTGAAAAAATAAAAACCGCTACGCTCTCGGAATGCGGGGGCGTGGTGTGAAAGCAATTGCGGCGCTCGGCGGATGTCTCGTCGGCGCCGTTTTGCTTTTGGATTGCACGCCCGAGCCCATTTGCCCGGCAATTGGTTGCTACAGCGGCGCGACGATCGATGCTTCATTTCCGCTGCCGCCTTCGACCTTCGATGGCGCGACCTTCACGCTCTGTTTGAATGGCGTGTGCTCGAGTGGAGTGCTCGCACCCGTTGATGGCGGTATCCAGATGAACAATCCCCAGACCGTCGTGTTGAGTGGTGCGCTTGGCGACCAAAGCGTCGGCTTGTCCGTCGATGGTGGCGGCACGGACGTCGGGTTCGAGTTCGGGTCCTTCAACAGCACCAAGCCGTACTCTGTTCACGATGGCGACATCTACGAAGTCAAAATCGAGGGTGCGGACGCCTCGACGATTTTGGATGTTACTCGGACGGCGACTTACACGACGCCAGACGAAAAATGCAGTCCGGCATGCCACAGCGCCACGATTCGGGTGACCCCATGAAGATTTTCTTTGCGAGCGCATGCGGAGTCTTGGCTTTCGCGTGCGCGAAATCTCCCGATCCGAAATACCCGATAAAACCGGCTGAATTGTGCGGTCTCGGACCTTCCGCGCATGTGTGCCCTCGTGGATCGGTCTGCCAACAACTGATTCCAGCCAGCAGCGTCGCAAATGCCGAAGCGCCTCCGCGCGGACCGTCATCGGTCGGCGGATCGTGCGGCGGCGTAGCCGGATTTCGCTGCGCGGAAGGATTGATCTGCCAAATGGCTGCCGACCAACAATACGTGGCCGACGGGATGGGCACCTGCATGGCCGATTCGCAGTGCATTCTGCCGCGTCCCCGTTTCCACTGAAGATCTTTCCTAGAAAGGTCTATTCGGGCACTCTTCCACGCCCAAATGCCTTTCGAGTCTCGAGTCCACGCCCGCTGCGGTTGCGGTTTTTCCCACGCTGCCGAGTCCGCCGAAAAATCCTCAACACGTCCGTTCGCGTTTGCTGCGAGCCCTCGTCATTACGAACGTGATCGTCCGTTCTTCATTCGGCATCTCGCGCTCGACGTCACGCTCGATCTCGAAAAGAAAACGCTCGCCGGAAAAGCGACGCTGCACATCGAGCGGCTCGATCCGGACGCGACTGAAATCGAGCTCGACGCGATCGCGTTCGATCTGAAGAGCGTCACGATCGCGGGGAAAAAAGCGACTCATTCGTACGACGGCCGCATCTTGAGCGTGCACGTCAGCGCGAAGGAAAAGAAGGCGACCATCGCCATCGAATACAAAGTCACGCCGCGGCGTGGTCTGTATTTTTTGGAGCCCGACGAGCACGTGCGCGATCGTCCGCGTCAGGTTTGGAGTCAGTGCCAAGAAGAAGACGCGCGCCACTTCATTCCTTGTCACGACAAGCCGCACGTGAAAATGACGACCGAGATGCGCGTGAAAGTGCCGAACGGCTTTTACGTTTTGTCGAACGGTGAGCTCGTTTCCAAAGAGACGCCGAAGAGCGGCGCGTGGACCTTTCATTGGAAGATGAACGACCCGCACCCGAGCTATCTGCTGACGCTCGTGGCCGGTGAATTTGCGGAGATCACGGCAACCGCCGGAAAAATTCCGCTTTCGTATTTGGTGCCGAAAGACCGCAAAAAAGACGGTGAGCGCACGTTCGCGCGCACGCCGGACATGGTGAAATATTTCGGCGAGGTCACCGGCGTCACGTTCCCGTGGAACAAATATGCGCAGGTCGTCGTGAGCGATTTCATTTTCGGCGGCATGGAGAACACGACTGCCACCACGATGTACGAGCACATCCTGCTCGACGAACGCGCGGCGATCGACGTCTCGAGCGACGACCTCATCGCACATGAGCTCGCGCATCAGTGGTTCGGCGATTACGTCACGTGCCGCGATTGGTCGGAGGGTTGGCTGAACGAAGGCTTCGCCACGTACTTCGAGCACGTGTGGCGCGAAAAACATTTGGGCCGCGACGAGTATGAGCTCGGCGTGAAGCACGATCTCGATGCGTATTTGGGAGAGGCGGCCGGACGTTATCGTCGCGCGATCGTCACGACCACCTACGACTCACCGCTCGATCTGTTCGATCGTCACCTCTACGAAAAGGGCGGTCTCGTTCTGCACACGCTGCGCACCGAGCTCGGAAATGAGCTGTTTTGGCGCGGAATCAACTTGTATCTTACACGCAATGCGCGGGGTGTGGTCGAGACGCGCGACTTGATGCGTGCGCTCGAAGAGGTGAGCGGTCGTAGCCTCGGCATGCATTTCGATCAATTCGTGTTTCGGCCGGGACATCCGGAGATCGAAGTGGGCATCTCGTGGAATCGCGGCGTACTCACGGTGAACGCGAAGCAAACGCAATCGAACGCGGACGAAGTTCCGAACGTGTTCGAGGTGCCGCTCGAGATCGCCATCATCGACGACAAAGGAAAATCGCGCGTTGAGGTCATGACCATGAAGCAGCGCGTGGACTCGTTCGCGATTCCGGTCGCGCAACGTCCGGCGTTCGTCGTCGTCGATCCGCGCATGCGCATCTTGGGTGATGTCTCCGCCAAGGCGCCGAACGACATGCTTCGCAAGCAGCTCGAAAAGGCGCCGACCGCGCGTGGTCGTTGGCTTGCGGCGTATGCGCTTTCGAAGAGCGACGACGCACCGACCATCTCTGCGCTCGCCGAGCGGATCGCGGATGAGCGGGAATTTTGGGGTGTTCGTGCAGCAGTCGCCGAAGCGCTCGGCGGCATCCGCGGTGAAGCAGCACAATCCGCGCTCGAAAAAGGTCTGTCGGCGAAGCACCCGAAGGTACGACGCGCTTCGGCCGCCGCGCTCGGTGCGTTCAAAAATCAACGAGCTAGTGACGCGCTGAGAAAAAAGGCGCTCAAAGACGAAAGCTATTTGGTGGAAGGTGAGGCGACACGCGCGCTCGGTCGCACGAAAGAGTCTTCCGGCTTCGACACGATCGTCGAAGCGCTCGACCGATCGTCGTGGGCGGACGTGGTTCGCGTGGGCGCCATCGATGGCTTGGCAGCGTTGCGCGACGAACGCGGCGCGCCTCATATTCTCGCGCGTTTGAAATACGGAAATCCCACGCGCGCGCGTCGTGCGTCGGTAATGGCGGTTCCGAAATTGATGACTGACCGCAAAGGTCGCGAGGCGCTCGAAGACTTGCTCGACGACTCGGATCCGTATTTGCGCATCGATGTGGCCCGTGCTCTCTCCGAGTATGGAGATACGAAGGCGCGTGGAGCCCTCCACGAACGGCTCGGCGTCGATCTCGATCCGCGCGTGCGTCGTCGCATTCGTGAAGCGCTGCGCGATCTCGGTGGCGACTCGAAGCGTGCAGTCGATGGCATTCGCGAGGAGCTCGACAAGGTGAGCGGCGAGGCGCACGAGCTTCGTGCACGCATCGTGCAGCTCGAGACGCGCGCCGGAATTGAAAAAAAGGATCCGAAAAGGCCGGGAAAACAAGCCAATTCGCGATCGGGCAAAAAGAAGAGCGGTAAGAAATCCAAGAGTAAAAAATGAGCGACACGGCGCCCATCAAGAGCGAGCTGCGCGGCTCCGTTGCGGTCTGGACCATCGATCGTCCCGACCGCGTGAACTCGCTCTCGCGCGACACACTTCTCGCGTTCGGAAAGCTCGCGCGCGAAGCGGCGACCGACGCACGCGTGAAAGCGATCGTAATTACGGGCGCCGGCGACAAAGCATTTTGCGCGGGCGCCGATCTCAAAGAGCGCCAAGGCATGAACGAAAACGACATCCGCGTTCAGGTCGAGCTCTATCGATCAGAGCTCGGTCCGCTCGATCGATCTCCGAAGCCCGTTATCGCCGCATTGAACGGCGTTGCGCTCGGCGGAGGTTTGGAGCTCGCGTTGGTTTGTGATTTGCGCATCGCTGCAGCACACGTTATTTTGGGTTTGCCGGAGACATCACTCGGCATCATTCCCGGCGCGGGCGGCACGCAACGCTTGCCGCGAATCGTTGGCGAAGCGCGCGCGAAGGAAATGATTTTGCTGAATCGCCGACTCACGGCCGACGAAGCGCTCGCGTGGGGATTGGTCAACCGCGTCACGATCGCAGGGAAAAACGTGCTCGACGACATACTCGAGTGGATTGCGCCGATCGCCAACGGCGCGCCGCTCGCGCAAGCCGCCGCACTCGAAGCGATCGATCGATCCTTCGACACGACCCTCGAGCTTGGCATGGAGCTCGAAAAAGTCAGCTACGACAAAGTGCTCGTCAGCGAAGATCGTCGCGAAGCGCTCGCCGCATTTGCAGCAAAACGAAAGCCGGATTTCAAAGGCAAATAGCTCGCACCGGAAAGCCGAGCTCAGCGACCCAGCGTTTGATTCGGATACATCGTGCGCAATTGCGATTCGATCTTCGCTGCTTCTGTATCGCGACCGAGCGCACGCAATGATTTCGCTTCGAGCGACATCTCTTCGGGCTCGAATTGACGTACTTCGAGCGCGCGTGCGGTGCGCACTGTTTTGAGCGCAGCGTCGGCATCACCTACGAGAAGGTCGCGGCGTGCTTCGGAGACGAGCGAAGTCTCGCGTGAGAGCATCTCGTCGTCCGAAAGACTGGGCGTCGCCGTGGTCGTTTTTTTCGAATGCAGCGACTGATTTTCGTCGGTTAATGATTTCGCGCCGACGCTCGATCGCGCGCCCATTTGCGTGTTTGGGGACTTGTCCACCGAGATCGATGAAGCGCCTGAATTTAGGCTGGATCCGGACTTGGACGGCGTGCTCGAGATTGGCAATGCACCCGCCGATATGGGGTCAGTCGATGAGCCCGACGCGGTCTGCGTCGTTGCTGCGGAAGTCGAATTCGGAGCTGCAGAAGATCCATTCGATTTTGCAGAGTCGCCGAGCTGCGTGGGTTGTGCGGTCGCGACTTGTGTAGGTTGCGCGGAGGACGGCGCGTGCGGAATGTCCGTCGGCTTTGCGCGCATCATGAATGTGGCAACGCCGATCGAAAGAGCGCTTCCGAAAAGTGCGCCGATGAACGCGCCCTTCATGCCGGTCAAAGAGGCGCCGATCAAGACACCACCTTTGGCGGTTGCCGCAGCGGCTTGTGGCGTCATCGATGCGCCGATGCCCGGACCAGGTGATGCCGCTCCTTGGCCTGCTGCTCCTCGAGGAGTGATGTGCAGGGGCGTGTGCGTGACGAGGCCGGACGTGACCCCGCCCCAAATGGCCGTGCGTGAAGCTCTCGACGGTGCGTCGTTTTTGGCTGCGCGCAAAAGCGCGAGCGTATTGGGAGATAAGTTGCTCATCGTGACCCTCGTACGTTCCGCGCGAGATTTGCTTCGGTCTCGGCGTCGCGGAGCATGTCGCCGCGCAGCGCGAGCTCGAGCTCGGCGCGGGCAACGCGCAAACGCGAATAGACTGTATTTACCGATATTCCGAGAGAGCTCGCAATTTCTGGCGCGGTGAGCTCTTCAATTTCGTGAAGCACCAAAACGGCGCGACGACCGACCTCGATGCGACCAAGTGCGCGATCGAGACGTGTGAGCTCTTCGCGCAATGCGACCGACGCGGTTTGATCCGGCGCGATCGATTCACGTGCCATGGCCACACCCCCGTCTGCATCTTCGGGGTGACGACGACGATGGCGACGTGCGTCCGACGCGACACGCAATGCGATTTGAAAGAGCCACGCGCGGGCGCCGAAGCCGCGATCCTCGAACTCCGCCAACCGGCGATGGGCAACGACGAAGACTTCCTGCGCTTTGTCGTCCGCGTCGGAATCCGGAACGCCGAGGCGCCGCAAATTTCTCCAGACGAAATCGACGTGCGCTTCATAGAGCGCGCGAAAATCCGTGACGCGCGAAACGCTGACGGGCGCCGCGGGGGCCTCGCCACCAGTCACCAAAATCGCACCGGAAGGCGGCGCTGCTTCTTCCTCGTCGATGTCGTCGACGAGACTCGACATCGGAAGATGCTCGGCTTGTTGATCTTCTAAAAGCGATTTGGTCATTGGAGCTTCCACGTCATGCCGAGCTCGACGCGCCCGGCAAGTGTTTGCGGCGTCGTGTTTTGAATGGTGCCACGCAGCAAGTTGATTTCTCCGATACCCCGTAATGTTACGGCAAAATCGCTCGCAAGCTCCCCCTGCAAACCAAGCGCGGGACCTACCGCCAAAAGCGGGATGGCGTCGCCTTTGATGTCCAAAAATCCGGTTTCGGATCCGAGGCATAGCTCGGCGTCGAGGCCGCGTTGCTCGTGATAATTGCCGCGGAGCCGCCCGCACAAATCGACGCGCGTGCCGACGTGAAATGCGGGGTCGCTCGCGAACGTGGTGTCGAAAGCGACAGTCGGGCGGAGCAAAAATCCTTTTCCGATTTCCATCACGCCATAGATGGCCGGACCGAAGAGCGGCTTGTCGGCGATGCCACCTTCGAGCAACGTCGCGACGCCGAGCTCACGCGTGCGCTGCTGGACCGGCGGCCGATTCGATTGAAAATCCGGGTCAATGCCGTCGTCCTCACTGCCGGCCCCACGTTTAGCCCTTTTTTTCCGCGTTTCATCGGTGTCTGCGAGGGCAATGGCGCGATTCGGATCAGGGTTGGCTTCGACCTTCGTGCGTT
>JBDTFL010000132.1:0-4822 GCA_039937955.1 Polyangiaceae bacterium
CGACGCCCGCTCGCACAGCCTCCGAGACAATGGTAGAGCCCGCTCGTCACGATGACGACCTCGGCGTGCCCTTCCGAAACAATCCTCGTCGCCTACTCCGAAGGGCGTTCGGCAAACGAGGAACGCACGCTCGTGGAGGCGCACATGACTCTATGCGCGGACTGCCGAACCATCGTGTCGATGCTCGTGAAAGACGATGGCCGCAGCACCACGGATCCGTTCGCGCGAACGCTCGCCGTCGATGCGTCCGCCGGGCCACCGAGCTCCAAAGATTTTTCTCCGGGCGAGATGTTCGAAGAAAAATATCGCGTCGAACGGATGATTGGCGCCGGTGGAATGGGCGTCGTCGCGGAGGCCACGCATCTTGGCCTCGGTCGCCGTGTCGCCATCAAATTCATGCGCGCCGAATCGCGAAGCAATCCGGAAGGCGCCGTCCGATTTTTACGCGAAGCGCGTGCGTGCGCGAACTTGTCGAGCGATCACGTGGTGCGTGTGTTCGACAACGGAATGAGCAAGAGCGGCGAACCCTATTTGGTGATGGAGCTTTTGCGCGGCGAAGATCTCGCGGAGCTTTTGGAGCGCGAGACGATGGTCGAGCCCGGACGCGCGGTTCGTTGGGTTTTGGAGGCCTGCGACGCGATCGCCGAAGCACACGAGCTCGGCGTCGTGCATCGCGATTTGAAACCGGCGAATTTATTTTTGGCAGAAGGCAAAGGCGGCGAGAAGAAGATAAAGGTGCTGGATTTCGGCATTTCCAAGCTGATTGGCGAAGGCTCGTTCGGCGGCCTCACCTCGCAAAGCGCGATGCTCGGCTCTCCTCGTTACATGTCGCCCGAGCAAACACGAAGCAGCGCGCGCGCCGACGCACGCACCGACATTTGGGCGCTTGGCGTGGTTTTGTTCGAGCTCATGAGCGGCACGACGCCGTTCGACGCAGAGAACGCGGTCGGTCTCGCGGCGGCGATCATGACGCAACCCGCGCCGCGTTTACGCGAGCGTCGGCCAGACGCGCCGCCGGCTCTCGAAAAAATCGTGATGCGTTGTCTCGAGAAAAATCCGGAAGATCGTTTCGATTCGATCGCGTCGCTCATGAACGCCCTCGCTTCTTACGCAACGCGTGCCACGTTGCCGCCGCCGTCCAAACGTTCGCTCCTCGTTCCGGCGCTCGCGGGTCTTGCTGCTGCGGTCGCGTTCATAGTGCTCGTCCTGCATTTCAAACCCACACACGCTGTCGATGCAGCACAGCTCCCCGCCGTGGCGCAATCGCCAGAAGCTCCAACGCCGACGGCTGCGCCAAGCATGGTCGCGACATCCGCTGCGGCGGCAGCGACGACTCCCATTGCATCGGTAGCGAGCGTGCCGACTGCGACTGCTTCGGCAAAACCGAAATCATCAGCACCAAAAACGCATGCATCGCAGGATCTCGGATCGCAAATCCCGCCAAATTCAAGGGATTCAGTCGTAGCAGCACCGGCGAGCGCAGCGCCCGAGGATCTGCCGGGCATGAGCGATCGAAAGTAAGAAAGCCAAGGACGTTCGCATTACAAACTGTGCAGCGCGTCGACGGGATGTTTCTTCGCGTCGTCGGAGTTGCTTTTGTCGAGCGAGAATTGGGTCGACGATCCTTCTTGAATGGTCGGAGGTGATGCGACCATCAAGCCGATGCCGAGCGCCAAGAGTCCCGCGCCGATTCCGAGCGTGACGGCACCGGCGCCGGTCAGTCCGGATCCGCTGGAGCTCGTGGTTCCATCGGCATTGGCTTGCGACGACGACGAAACGGCGCCGACGAAAAGAAGTGAGCCGCCCAAGATCGCGCCGGTCAATCCGAGAATGGTCGACGTCACGCCGAGCGAATGCGCAACGCCGCCCGTCGACTGCGTTCCCATCGTGTGACGAAACACGGAATCGTTTTGTCCGACGTCGACGGTGCCGACGCTTCCGACGTGATCGTCCGACTTCGAGACGAGTCGCAGGTTGTGTTGCCCGAATTCGAAATTCACCGCACACGGCGTCGTCAAACAAATCGGGCGCGTCACCTCACCGTACGAAACGTACGTGTGCCGTCCATCGGTTGCTTCGCTCTGCGCAGTCGCGAGGACTTCGTCGACCTCGGCCGGCCCGTTCGTCACGTCGATCACGACGCGCCCCTTCCCTTCGACGTCGGGCGGAACGTTCGCCACCGGCTTCGGAAGCTCCTGCGCGGGCGCAGGTGGCGGCGGCAAATTTCGCACGCACGCCGCTTGTCCAAAACAAACCAACATCAAAATTGCCGTAGCTCGCGTCTGCATGTTGAGGTCTCCGCAACCCAAGAGACCGGCCCGCATTCGAAGTCGCAGACAGCGCGCATCTTTTTCTAGGCCCGCGCTACAATGGAGCGTGTTTCGGCGCTTTTTCGCGGTTTTTATCGGTGTTTTGTTTTCGTGCGCGATCGCGTCGAATGCAAATGCCGATGCGCCCACGGACCAAGCAGTCGCGCAGGCATTGTTCGATCAAGCGCGCGAGCTGATGCAAAAAAAACAATATGCGCAGGCCTGCTCGCTTCTGGAAAAGAGCGAAGCGCTCGATCCGGGTGGGGGCACGCTTCTGAATTTGGCGGCTTGCTACGAAGGCAAAGGCGCGCTCGCCCAGGCGTACGCCACGTATCAAGAAGTTCTGAGCGAGTCGCATCGCGAGAATCGACCCGACCGCGCAGACACCGCAACCCGACGCAGCTTGGCGCTCATGCCGCGACTTCCGCATCTTTTGATCAAGCTTCCCGATCACGCGAGCGATCCGAGCCTCGTGCTGCAGCTCGACGATTTGATCATGGGCTCGACGTTGATTGGCGTGGACACGCCCGTCGATCCTGGAACGCATCACGTGCGCGTCTCCCGCATGGGCGACAAGCCGTGGACCTGGGATGGAAATATCGCGGAAGGTGAAACGCGCGAGCTGTCACCCGTGCTCGTTCCGCTCGATGCGTTGCCTCCGCCGGTCGTCGTTGCGCCTTGCGACAATGGTCCGTGCGAAAAAAAATCGGAGGCGGCAGCAGCAGCAGCACCAACCGCTCCGACGGAACGTCAGACCACGCGCATCGCGACTGCTTCATGGGTGCTCGGCGGCGTGGCCATCGCTTCTACTGCAACATCGATCATCACCGGAGCTCTCGCGCTCGACGCGCAGTCGAGCTGGAAGTCGGAATGCATTCCAGAGCGCAGCTACTGCGCCGACCCGAACGCTGCATCCTCCGACGCGAGCCGCGCGAAAGCATTTGCGTGGACCAGCACCATCACCGCGGTCGTCACGGTGGGTGCGCTGGTTGGTGCTATTTTATGGCCTAAAACGACGGTTTTCGAAAAGGTCGCGAGCGGAAAATTCGCGGTCGCGTTCTGAATCGAAGCGCTCATTCACTGCACGTCGACACCAAATTCGGACGACTGCCGCCCATCGGACATTGCGTCGTGTCGGTGCCGCAATGATCGACGCTCGTCTCGCCCGCTTGATCGCACGACTCCTCGAGGTCGCAGGTGCACGTGCGTTTGTCGGCGCTGATGCAGCACGTGGGTGCCGACGACGGATAACAATAACTGACATCGCCGGAGCCGCTCACACCGAGCTGACACGTGCAGATGCCGCCGCCTCCATTGTCGTCGCAGTACAAGGTTTCGCATGCACAGGTCGCGTTCGCGACGCTCGGCCAGCCGTTGCTCGCGCAGCAGACCAAGCTCGTGAATGTCTCGTCGTCGCACGTCACATTGTTGGCGGGCGTCGACGACGTAGGCGATACGCACGTGCAATCGTGATCGGCGGCCGATCGCACACACGACGTTCTGCAATCCGTGCACGTCGACGTCGATCCGTCAGCGGGGCCTGCGTCGATACCGTAGCAATCGGTTCCGCAGGCGTTCGCGATGCACGAGATGAGATCGCTCGTTGCGCCTTCCGTACCGCCGGCTTTTGCGAGCGCGGAGCATCCATCTTGGTTCGCGCACGAGTCGACGTTGTTCAATTGCGCCTGACACGACGAGTCGCCGCAACAGACGTCTAGCAATTTTTGACAGTTGCCTGTGATGCACGTCTTGCATGCGCTGGTGCCGCTCGAATAGGCGGGGGTCGTGAGCTGACACGTCGTCGATGTGCCGTCCGGCAACGAATCCACGAGAAAAATGCAGCCCGTGAGAGCCAGCGAAAAAACGATCGCAACCGCCGGGCGCAGCTCCCGGAGCGTCATCGAAAAATCATCCGAGCCGAGCTACGCGCTCAGTACGCGTTGCCGGCAGTTTTGCACTGCGCGAGGTACGACGTGTCGGCGGTGCGTGGGTCGGGGTTCGCGAGCCATTCGGTGAGGCACACGTAGCCTGGATCCGACGGGCCGGTCGAAATCACCGAGCCGCCTTTGTGACGTGCACCCGTTGCGCCGTTTTGATCGCCGATGGGTTTTTGCAGCAGCAACAAGCTCTCCGGATTTTGTCCGCCGGATGCGACGACGCGCGACATTTGCTCGGGCTGCAAACCGACGACCGAGCGGAAATTCGCGAGCTGCTCCGCCGGCGTAGTGTCTCCGTTGGCAGGCGTGAGACCGCCGTCGTTCGGCAGACGCAAACCACGCGAGCCGTAGATGCGCATCGGGCGACCGTCCTGTCCGTGACAGTCGAGCGTGCCGCAGCGACGCTCCATGAAAAAGCTGACGCCGTTTTGGTACTGGACGGCATCTGGGGTGAGGATCACCGTGTAGCGACTTTCGTCGGGCACCGATGCGCAAGAGAAGACGCCAGCCGCGCACGAGATCACGACGAGTGATGCGATGGCGCGGAAAGGCCGAATTTTCTCGAGGAATGATGAC